>JAEURM010000233.1:290-3097 GCA_016789245.1 Anaerolineales bacterium | reverse complement strand
AGCGGGACGAAAAATGATAGGCATCATGAAACGTGAAGCGCAAACGTGAGGCAGGGTACGTATTGCGTGTTCCGTGTTGCGTAAATTCAATCAATCCCCCAATTCTCTAATTCTCCAATAACTACTAACCAATAACCACTTCCTCACGCCCCCACCGCGAGTTTCACCACTGTCACGCCCTCGCCGCCTTCGTTTTCCGCGCCGGAGGCAAAGCTTTTTACCACGGTGTTCTGACGCAAAGCTTCACGGATGGCCTGGCGCAGTTTGCCGGTGCCTTTGCCGTGTATCAGCCGCACCCACGGCAGTTCGGCCAGGTAGGCTTGATCTAAATACTGCTCAATCTCGGGCAGAGCGTCTTCCACCGTCTTGCCGCGAATATCAAGTTCTAAGCCCGGTGATTCTGCTTGGGATTTAGAAGTTGAGATTTGGGGTTTCTCCGCTTCTTCCTCCACCGCGCCGCGGAGTTCAATTTCACTGAGTTTGGCGCGCACGCGCAGGCGGCCCACTTTCACTTCTACCTCACTGGCGCTGAGGGCAGTGACAATGCCGATGGAGTTGAGCGCTTTGAGTTTGACGGTATCTCCCAGCCGCACGGCGCGTTTGGGTGCGGCCTGCTCTGCCGGCGGGCGCGTGGCGGCGATGGGCGCGGCGGGTACGCTCACTTTATCTTCCGCCGCTTCTAGCGCCTGCTCCGCTTCTTGCAGAACATCCGCCGTTTGCCCGGCCTGCGCCAGGCGCACTTTCAGCCGCGCCATTTCTTCACGCAGTTCTTCCACTTCGCGCGCCGCTTGTTTGCGAGCATCTTCAATAATCCTGCGCCGCTCGGTTTCAATTTCTTCCAGCCGCCGCGTTAAATCGCGCTCGGTATCTTCGGCGAGGGCGCGGGCGTAAGTAATCTTCTCGCGCTCCCTGCGCACGGCTTCCCGCTGGCGGTAAATTTCATCCAACAGTTTTTCAGTTTCTAAAACCGATTCAGCCACCATCGTCTTGGCATCTGAAATGATGGTGGCGTTGAGACCAAGGCGCTTGGCAATGGCAAACGCGTTAGAGCGGCCCGGCAGACCGATGGTGAGGTGATACGTGGGCAGTAGCGTTTCCGGGTCAAATTCCATGCTAGCGTTTTTTACGCCCGGCTTGGTTTGCGCGTAACCCTTCAGCTCTGGGTAGTGCGTGGCCACAAACGAAGTAGCGCCCATATCTAACAAATAAGAAAGCACCGCGCGCGCCAACGCTGAACCTTCGCCCGGGTCTGTGCCCGCGCCCAACTCGTCAAAAATCACCAGTGAGTGTTCGTCAATCTGGTTGAGGATGCGCACAATGTTGGTGAAGTGCGCGCTGAAGGTGGAAAGCGATTGCTCAATGCTTTGCTCATCGCCAATATCGGCAAAGATGTTGCGGAACAGTGAAAGCTCACTGCCGCTTTGCACAGGAATGTGCAAGCCACACTGCGTCATCAGTTGTAACAGGCCCACCGTTTTGAGCGTGACAGTTTTACCACCGGTGTTTGGCCCCGTAATCACCAGCGCCCGCGTCTCGCCGTTCAGTTCCACATCAATCGGCACCACTGTATCCGCATTGAGAAGTGGGTGGCGCGCCGATAACAGCCGGATAAGTTTCGTGGAGGCCGCGGGTGCGCCGTCTTCTTTCTTCTTACTACCTTCTTCCTTCAACAGCGGCTCACTCGCCTTAAGCCCATCGGCGTACTTGGCCTTAGCAAATGCCAAATCCAACTCCGCCAGCGCATCCACGGTGTAAGTGATGGGTTCCGCCTGCTCACCAATAAAAGCGGAAAGCTCGGCGAGGATGCGGCGAATTTCGTTTTGTTCGGCAATCTGTAACTCGCGCAGTTCGTTGTTCAGCTCCACCGTGGCCAGCGGCTCCACAAACACGGTAGCGCCGGAGGCGGATTGGTCATGCACTACGCCGCGAATTTTGCTTTTGAAATCAGCTTTGAGCGGGATGACGTAGCGGCCATCACGTTGCGTGATGATGTTTTCTTGTAAGTACTGCGCATTGCGGGCGTCGTTCACCAAACGGTCTAGCTTTTGCAAAAGCCGCCCGTGCGCCACTTTCAAATCGCGCCGGATTTGCGCCAACTTCTCCGAGGCGGAATCTAACACTTCACCGCGCTCATCAATGGTGCGGCTAATGGCTTCCACCACGCCCGGAATATCTTGCAGGCCATTGGAGATGAAGGCGAGGCGCGGAAATTGATCCGCCAGTTTGCTGAGGATGCGGCGCAAGTTGCGGGCGGCGATGAGCGTGCCTTTGATATCTAACAGCGTTTGCGCGTCCAGCACGCCGGCGCGGGCGGCCAGTTGGGCCGCGCCCCGCACATCGCGCGCCCCACCGAGGGTGGCATCTGTTTTTACGGCCAGCAATTTGCGGGCTTCACTGGTTTCCGTTTGCCAGCGGCGCACTTCGCGCGCATCCGTGCTGGGGGCCAGTGCCAACGCCAAAGCCACACCCGCTGAGAAGGAGGCGTGCTTGCTCAACCGTTCTAAAATTTTGGGGAGTTCTAAAACCTGAATTGACTTCGCATCCATGACGGGTGCGATTGTAACGCAAAAGGGCGGAGGGAAATGAACGGGGCAAGTACCTATGAAAATTTATGCTGTTGACGATGACGGCTCACTGCAAACGAGACCAAAGTTGGAGAAACCCCAGCAGTTCTAGTGATAAAACAATCCCTATCAAGGCTAAGGCAACGGCCAAATCCAAAGGCCATTTTCCGGCAAGGTTAACTTTGACCCAACCCGGTGCGTCATCCACTTCAACATCAAAATACATGCGCACGTTTTCTTTGC
>JAEURM010000233.1:0-280 GCA_016789245.1 Anaerolineales bacterium | reverse complement strand
GTACCATCTGGCGTTAAATACGGCGGCCAGAGAATAGAGCGTCAAAACGTTCCAACCAAGAGCGAATTGAAGCGTCCGCCAGATGAAATGGCCAACCAACGCCCACATAAAAAGTTTGCGCCCCCAACCAATACCCAAGAACACGCCAATCCCTATGAGTAAAAAGATGATGCCCCACACGAGATTAACCAGCAATGTCAATTGCACTAACCACGGGAAGACTGACCAATTACGCCAACCACCACTTACAAAACTACTCAGGTCAGGCGGCACGGGGCCA
>JAEURM010000232.1 GCA_016789245.1 Anaerolineales bacterium | reverse complement strand
CCCAGTGCTCCACAATTTTTCCGTTGGCAATGCGGTAGATGCTGATGCCGGTGGTGCGCACGGCCTTGCCGCTGGGTGGCAGGCCAAAGAATGGTGCGCCGGTGTGCGTTTGCGTCTGCGTCCAGCGTTCCGCCACTTTATCACCTTCGGCTACTAAATCTTCGGTGGTGGTTTTTAGGTCTGGGAAACACATCAGTGCGAACCCGTGAATTTGCTTGGCGCTCTCAACGCCATTCCATGGCATACCCGGCATTAAGGCATGCGGCGTGAAATTATCGGCCAGCACTTCACTCAGCTTATCCAGTTGGTTGGTGCTGTAAATTTCGCGGTAGCGGCGGATGAGGGCTTTGTTAGCTTCGGTGGACATGAGGGAGTTCCTTTCAATGAACAGTGAAAATGGTTATTCGTTAGTAGTTATTGGAGGCTTGGAGAATGCTCCAGCCTCTAATTCTCTTTTTACAGGCCGGGCGGCGGCAACAGCTCAAGATCATGCTCGGCAAAGATGCGGCCGACTTCGGCCGGATCTGGCGGTTGGTTGGCGGGCAATGCGCCGAGGGCGCGGAAAAGCGCTTCCATCTTGCCGGCTGGGATGACGGCCCAAAGGGTTTTAGTGGCTTTTTCGCCTTTCTGCCAAATGCCATGCGGCACGCCTTTGGGCATCTTCAGCAAATCACCGGCGCGGGCCGTAAACGTCTCGCCGCCAATCATCACTTCCAGTTCACCCTCCGCCACAAAGATAAATTCATCTTCTACGGCGTGGATGTGTGGTGGAACCATAGTGCCGGGTGGGGAAGTGAGTTCCCACACAAGGGCGGCGTTATCTAATTCAGCCGCGCTGTGCTTGAACACCAGTGTGTGGCCGAATACGTTGAAGGTTTCGCCCTCACCGGCGCGCGCCACGCCGGGTTGCAGTTGGGTGAGCAAATTGAGCGTCATGCTTAATCTCCTTACTTCAAAAACGGGTTGATGCATTCACTCTAGCCGTTGGGCCACTTAAGTACATCGGGGAAACCACTTAATTCTCAAGGGCGGCGGCCACAGCCCAACGGCGGCCCAACTCATAGCGTAAGTACAGCGCCAACATCAGGCCCGTAGTGAGGGTGTGGAAGGCGTGGAGCATCCAAATGGGGCCAAACGGCAGGCTGGCCACATACAGCCAGTGCAAGAGGTTGCCAAGGTTGGCCAAGCAAATTTGCAGGGGGCTGTAAGAGCGCAAGTCTTTGGTTTGCAGTGCTTTCGCCAGCATCGGCAAGGTGCTGGTCATGAAGATGAAGCTAGAAACCATTCCGGCAAGCGTGGGGAGGGAGGTGTTTTCCATGAAGGTTTTCCTGAATGAACAACCCCAGCATAGAAAAAACCGTCCGGCGTGGCTTCGTGGAAAACTCGTAATTTTTAGGCGGTGAGGCGGGTTTACGGGCCGCTTTTATTTTGGAAGTTTAGCCGCCAAGCCCTTATCCAGCGCCCACGCCACAATTTGCGCGCGGCTGGTGAGGTTGAGCTTGCCCAAAATATTGGTGATGTGAGCTTCCACGGTGCGTGGGCTAAGCGTCATCGCTTCGGCAATCTCTTTATTGGCTTTGCCTTGCGCAATCAACGCGGCCACATCCCGCTCACGGGCAGTGAGGCCGCCAAACGCCCGCTTGGCCGCCTCCCGCGCGGAGAGCGGCGGGGCTGTGGGCAGGCGGGCCAACGCCTCTTGCCGAAAAGTTTTGGCCAACGCCGCATCATTCAGCGTAGCGGCCAACGTTTCAATCACTGCTCGCGCTTCCGTTAACGCTTCCTCAGCCGGTTCACGTTTGCCCTCTGCCAAATAACATTTGGCTAAGCTGGCGTGTGCGCGCCACACTTCTGGCCGCAGGTAGTGGGCCTCTGCGGCGGCCAACGCTTGCGTGAAGGCGGTGTGCGCGTCTGGCAGGCGGCGCAAGGCCAGCAGGGCTTCACCGTGCAAACGGCTTAAGCGCGGAATAGTGGCACCTGTTTGCTGAATGTTGGGCGCAGAGCGGATGAGTTTCTCAGCCAACCGCGCCGCTTCTTCGGCTTCGTGGCGGGCCAAATGCCATTCGGCGTGGGCGGCCCACCAGTGCCGTTCATTCACGGCTTGCAGGGCTTCATCCACCACCGGCTGAGCGGCCAGCACCGCCTCCGCTTGCGGCAAATGGTTAGAGCGAATGTGCGCGGCGGCCAACAAACCCGTGACGATGCCCATCCACACATGCGAACCGGTCTCGCGCGCCAGCGCGAGGGCTTGTTCTAAATGTTTTTGAGCTAACGGCCATGCCAATAAATCTAAATACGTCATGCCCAAAATCATGTGGCCGGTGGTCATGAAGTGGCGGTGCTCAATGGCTTCGGCCACGCACAAACCGTGTTGGATAGTTTCCAGCGCGCGGCCATACTCACCGGCCGCACCGAGGCCGAGGCCCAACCACATGCGGTACATAGCCTCCGCCGGGCGTGAGTCCATCTCCAACGCCATCTTCAGCGCCGCTTCAGAATCATGCACGCGCTGAGCAAACGGTGTGCGCACGGGCACTAACAAACTGCCCACGTAATCCGCGCCGCGCGAAGCATAAATGCTCAGGCTAGAGGCTAGGCCACCGCGCTCGCCCAAGTCTTTAAATAGCGCCATTGCGCCTTCATAGTTCTGCACCATGGCCACCGCATCGCTGGCTACCAGCGCCGTAATGCCCAATAAATCTAGTGTGGCCGCCAAGCCGTGCGCATCATTCAGCGATTCAAAAATGCGCCGCGCCTCTAAGTGGTAACGTTGCGCTTCCAGCGGTTGCGCCAAGTTCAAGTGCCAGTTGCCAATGCGGTTAAGGTTGTGCGCCAACGTGGCTGAATCATCCAACGTGCGGGCCAGCTCCAGCGCGCGCCGAAAGTATTGGCCGGTGCGCGCATAATCCCGCGCGGCCCACAAAAAGCCCAACTCCATCAGCGCCTGCCACTCCGCCGCTCGGTCACTGTGGGCCTCCGCCTCGCGCAACATGGTTTGAAAATCTTGCTCGGCCGAATCAAGCTCACCCAGTGTTTGCCACATTTGCCCACGTGCGCGGAGCAGTTCTGCCGGAACGGGGGCGGTGAGATGGCGGGCGGCGTTGAGCGC
>JAEURM010000231.1 GCA_016789245.1 Anaerolineales bacterium | reverse complement strand
ACCGGCTCAAGTTACGTGCAAACCGTTTCACTGGAAGAGGCCAAATACCGCGTGGGCAAAGCGCACAGCCTAGCGCGGGCGGCCAGTTACCCGCTTCGGTTCACCATCGAGTTAGAAAAATCGGTTTAAAGCAAACAGTGAACAGTTGGAACTGTTCACTGTATTGGCCAAGTGCGGCGGGAGAGACTTGAACTCTCACGCCATTGCTGGCAGAGGATTTTAAGTCCTCGGCGTCTGCCTATTCCGCCACCGCCGCAAGCAGACGGCATTTTACCCTGAAAGGAAACGAAATGCACTGGAAATTAATCTCATGGAATGTGAACGGCATCCGTGCCGCCGAGAAAAAAGGTTTTGCAACGTGGCTGAATGAAAGCGGCGCCAACGTGGTGTGCGTGCAAGAAACCAAAGCCCAGCCGGAGCAACTTTCTAAAGCCCTACTCAACCCGGACGGTTACCAAGCGGCGTGGTTTTCAGCGGAGAAGAAGGGTTACAGCGGCGTGGGTACGTACAGCCGCGCGGCGCCCACGCGCGTAACGCTCGGCTTCAATGATGCGCGCTTTGACCATGAAGGCCGCGCGTTAATGCATGAGTTTGAGCCGTTTGTGCTGTTCAATATTTATTTTCCCAACGGCGGGCGCGGGCCAGAGTGGGTTAAGCACAAGTTGGCGTTTTATGGCAAGTTTTTAGAAATGGCGAAAAAGCTCATGAAGGCGGGCCGTTCCGTGGTGGTGTGTGGTGATTTCAACACTGCCTTTGCGGAAATTGATTTGGCGCGGCCTAAAGAAAATGTGAACCACAGCGGTTTTATGCCGGATGAGCGCGCCGCGCTGGGGGAGTATTTTGACGCTGGCTTTGTTGATACTTTCCGGCTGTTACACCCCGAGGCCGTGAAATATACGTGGTGGGATCAAGTCACTCGCTCGCGTGAGCGCAATGTGGGCTGGCGGTTAGATTACTTCATGGTCTCGCCAGAGTTGAAGAACAAAATTGTTTCAGCCGAAATTCACGATGACGTAATGGGTTCAGACCATTGCCCGGTAAGCCTTATCTTGAAGGTCTAGTAAAGCGGTTATTGGTTATTTGTTAGTGGCTAGGTTTTGACTTTTAGCCCTAAATATTTCAGGTACTCATTATTGCCACGGCCAAACAATAACTAATAACAAATAACTTCCTACCGTTGATTTGCTATTTGAGTGAGACTCCCCCACTCCTCCAAACTCAACGTTTCGGCGCGGCGCTTGGGGTCTATGTTGGCGCGCGTTAGCCATGCCTCTACTAGCTCTGCGGGCAGGCTGAGGCCGGCGCTGAGGGAATTGCGCACTTGTTTGCGCTTCTGGCCGAAGCCGGCTTTTACCACGCGGAAAAACTCATCTGCGCTAGGCACTGGCACAGCCGATTGGCTCCGTACATCCAGCCGCACTACGGCAGAATCCACCTCTGGGCGCGGGTAAAAGGCTCCGGCGGAAATTTTCGCTACTACTTTGGGTACACTGTAAAACTGCACGCTGACGGCCAGCAAATTCATATCCGGCGGGGCCGCACACACACGCTCGGCCACTTCTTTTTGAATGGTGAGCACCACGCGGCTGGGCTGATTTTCCGCTTCTAGCAAGTGCCGGATAACGGCGGAGGTGATGTAATACGGAATGTTGGCCACCACTTTATAGGACGGTGGAAGGTTGAAGGAAGACGGCGGCAGGGCCAGAATATCGCCATGAATCAGCTCTACGCTTTCATAGCCTTCCAGCACGTAACTCAGCGGCTCCAGCAGGTTTTGGTCTAACTCCACAGCCACCACGCGCGCGGCGGATTGCGCCAAATGCCGTGTCAGGCTCCCCAAGCCCGGGCCAATTTCTAGCACGGTATCGTGCGGCGTCAGTTCAGCCGCCTCCACCACTTTTTCCAGCGCGCGCTCTTCCACCAAAAAATTTTGGCCTAAGCTTTTCTTAGGCTGAAGATTGAAGCGGCGCAGTAGGCTAGGAAGGTGGAGGGATTGCACGGCGTAAAACGTGAAGCGTGAAACGTGCTAAGCAAAGCAACGTTTACGGAACGGTAGAAGGAATAATCCAGCGGATTTGGTCGGCTGGTGGGACGGGCGTGAGGAAATATACGGTAACAATTTTGCCCCAACGTTGATAGTTCCAATCATCGTAGCCCAAATCAATAAAGCGGCCCTTCACCCCGCCGCCCGTATCTTCGGCCACGGCAAAACCATAGCCGGGTACATACATGCGTGTGCCAAACCGCATCATGGTTCTATCAATGGCCACCATGCCTTTGGTAAGCACTTTGCCAGAAGCGGTGATGCCGTAATTGCGCGCCGTAGCAGGCACACCGGCGCGTGAAGCAGAATAAGACGTGGCGTACATAGTGAACGCGCGCCAGTATTCCACCGGGCCGTCCGGCGTATCTAAAACGCGTAGGGTAATTTTTGTGCCATACCCAATCACCAACGGTTGCGCCGCTTGCGCCAACACTTCATTTTCCACGGTGCGGCTTACTTCTGCGCCATCTTCATAGCGCACGCGCACGTAACGGCGTTGCAGGCCATCCGCTCCCGCCTGCACAGTTTGCACGGTATCAATATCCACCTCCGGCAGAGCTTGGTACACCGTCTCACGCGGAATCAGCGTTTGCTCAGTGAGAATTTCTTCACGCACGCGCACCACACGGATAACGCCATCCGCTGGCAAAGGCTGGTCTGCGGCGGGCACGGCGTAATCTAGCCCCACCAGCGGCAGGCCAGCGGCGGCCAGCGCTTCACTTACCAAACCAGCGGGCACAGGCACAGTGAGGGTTTGCCCATCCGCCTGAAAGGTGAGCGGGCGCGCGGCATTGTACGTGATGGTGAGATTGGGCGTGAGCGGCGTATCCAGCGCCGGTTGAACTATATCCGTGCGGCTGGGTGAAAGGCCAACCTGCCATAAAGCCTCGGCCACCGTGCGGGCGGCGGTGTTCAGCGTTTGTGGTTGGCCGTTTAAGTTGAGCGTAATGTTTACGGCCCGCCGCACCGTTAGCCACGCCGGAGCATTTTGCAGGGGCGAAGCCGCTTCCACGCGCGTACCATCCGCCCAAATTTCATCACCCACGTTCAGCGTTACGCCAGAT
>JAEURM010000230.1 GCA_016789245.1 Anaerolineales bacterium | reverse complement strand
CTACCCTAAGAATTATAATCAGCCCATCTTACTGGGTTAATGAGAAAACGATGACAGAAACACTTTTGCCTTTGGCGGGTTTGCGCGTGGTGGAATTAACGGAGGCGCTGGCTGGCCCATATGGCGCAATGCTATTGGGGGATTTGGGGGCGGAAGTAATTAAGATTGAGCGGCCCGGCGCGGGTGACCAAGCGCGGCGATGGGGCGCGCGGCTACCTAACGGTGAGAGCGCGTATTTTTGTTCTACCAACCGTAACAAGCGCAGTTTTACGCTCAACATCCAAGCGGCGGCGGGGCAGGCGGTTTTGCACAAACTGTTAGCGAAAACGGATGTTTTGCTGTGTAACATTCCGCGCGAAGAAAGTTTGAAGCGGGCCGGGCTGGATTGGGAAACTCTGCACGCTAAATTTCCACGGTTGATTTTTGCCTCCATCACGGGTTATGGCCGCACCGGGCCAAGTGCGGGCCGCTCGGGCTATGATTTGGTGGCGCAAGGTGAGTCCGGGCTCATGTCTATCACCGGCACGGCGGAGAGTGCGCCAATACGGTTCCCGGTGCCAATGGCCGATATGACGA
Organism: Anaerolineales bacterium; assembly: GCA_016789245.1. The sequence goes on along the minus strand of JAEURM010000230.1, from coordinate 2,551 downwards.
CCGGCCTATACACCGTTATTGGCATCCTCACCGCTTTGCGAGTGCGTGAGCAAACTGGACGCGGCCAGCATTTAGATTTGAGTTTGCTAGAAGCCCACGCGGCGTACCTGACAATTGTGGCCGGAGATGTGTTTGCCACCGGCCAGCCGCCCAAACCCATTGGCAACGCGCACCCGGGCATTGCGCCGTATCAAGTTTTTCACGCGCAAGATAAGGATGTAATTATTGCCGTTGGTTCTGATAAACAGTGGGCGCAGTTTTGTGAGGTGTTGGGCTTGGGGGCCGAAGTGCGGGATGACGCGCGCTTTGCCACCAATTTGGCGCGTTTGCAGAACCGCGCGGCGCTGGTAACGTTGTTGGAAGCGCGGCTACAGCAAATGCCAGCGGCAGAACTTTTGGATAAACTGCGCGCGGCGGAAATTCCGTGCGGCCCGATTAATAGTGTGAGTGATTTATTGGCGGACGCGCACTATTTGGCACGCGGCAATATTGTGGAAATGAGGCACGCTCAAGCCGGAGCGCTAAAATCCTTAGCCAACCCTGTGCGCTTGAGTGAAACGCCCGCCACGTACCGTTTACCGCCGCCTAACTTAGGTGAGCACACGCCAGCTGTGTTAGCAGAGTTGGGCTATTCGCCCGAAGCCGCCGAGCAATTGCGGGCTGAGGGTGTGGTATAAGCAAGCCTACATGTCTCTTACTCAACTCACTCTCACCGCGCTCCCTGATTTTCCATTGGTGCAACCCGGCGATGATTTAGCCGCGCTTATTCTGAGCGGCTTACACGCCGCGCACATTCAATTGATGGACGGCGATGTGCTGGCCATTGCCCAAAAGGTTGTTTCCAAAGCGGAAGGCCGGATGGTGCGGATGGGCCAAGTGACGGCCTCCGCGCGCGCGCAGGAATTAGCCGCCATCACACACAAGGATGCACGCTTTGTAGAAGTGGTGCTTTCTGAGAGCAAAGAAATTTTGCGCACACACATCAACACACTGATTGTGGAGCATAAATTGGGTTTTGTGTGCGCCAATGCTGGCGTTGACCGTTCTAACGTGGGGCCGCATGCGGACGGTGAAGATGACGTGTTGCTATTGCTTCCGGCCAACCCCGATGCAACGTGTGAAGCGCTCCGTGAGCGTTTGCGGCGAGCAACGGGCGCTAACGTGGGCGTGTTGATTAATGACTCACATGGCCGGGCGTGGCGCATGGGCACGGTGGGCGTGGCGCTGGGCGCCGCCGGTTTGCCCGCTCTGCTAGATTTGCGCGGCCAGCCAGATTTGTTTGATTATGCTTTGCAAGTTACGCAAGTGGGCTTAGCGGATGAGTTGGCGGCGGCGGCCAGTGCACTCATGGGCCAAGCCAACGAAGGCCGGCCGGTGGTACACCTGCGCGGCGTGCCGTACCCGTTCCGTGAGGGCAACGCGCAAGAACTCATCCGGCCCAAGACCATGGATTTGTTTCGCTAAAAACTAAACGGATGAAACGGATAGTGGCCGGATAGAACAGATTTGCAAATATCTGTTCCATCTGATTTCATCCGCACCATCCGTTTTCCAAGAGCTTAAACCATTATGATTACGATTCCAGAAAATTTAGCTTACTTACTTAAGTGGGAAACTAAAGCCTACGCCTTTTTGGCCTTGGTGCTGAAAGATGGCACGCCGCAAGTTACGCCGGTGTGGTTTGATTGGGATGGCACACACCTCATCATCAACACCGCACGCGGACGTGTGAAAGATAAGGTGTTGAAGCGCCACCCGCTGGTGGCCGCCGCGATTGCCAATCCGGCTGACCCGTATGAATATATTCAACTGCGCGGGCGGGTAGTGGAAGAGACGGAAGTGGGCGCACGCGAGATGATTGACCATCTCTCCCTAAAATATGAAGGCGTGATTTACAAGTGGTACAAAGGCGAAACGCGCGTTACGTATAAAGTGCTGGTGGAACACGCGCGAGGCGGCTAAAGCGTGTTAGAGCTGATTCGTTCACGGCGCTCTATTCGGCGGTACACGGAACAAGTGGTGCCGCGTGAAGTGTTGGAACGTGTGTTGGAAGCCGCACGCTGGGCGCCCTCCGCGCACAACCGGCAACCGTGGCGCTTGGCCGTGCTAGAAACATTGGCGGCCAAACAAACAGTGGCGCAGGCTATGGCCACCCGCCTCCGCGCAGACCGGCTGGCCGATGGCGATGCGCCGGAAATAGTTGAGCAAGATGCCGCGCGTTCACAACAACGCATCACGCACGCGCCGGCAGTAATTGTGCTCAGCCTGACGGTGGCCGAAATGGATGTTTACCCCGATGAGCGGCGGCGCACGGCGGAGCGGTTGATGGCCGTGCAGAGCGTAGCTATGGCCGCGCAAAATATGCTGTTAGCCGCCCACGCTGAAGGCTTAGGTACGTGCTGGCTGTGTGCGCCGTTATTTTGTCCAGAAACCGTGAGCACCGCCCTCCGTTTACCGGCCGATTGGGAACCGCAAGCCTTAATCACCTTGGGCTATCCGGCCAATGGCGGCAAACCGGCTTCACGAAAATTATTATCGGAAATTTGTTTGA
>JAEURM010000022.1 GCA_016789245.1 Anaerolineales bacterium | reverse complement strand
TTGCAGTAAGTAGCCCAACAACACCCAACCTACGGAAAGCGCGTTGAAGCGCGCATCAATGGCGGAGTTGTACACATACAGCCGCCCGCCCAAATCAAAACTAAAGTAACCGGCGGCGCGCTCACCATCCACTTCAAAAAATGCCAAATGCAAATATCCACCTTCAGCGGCGGCGCGGGCCGTAGCGCGGAACTGCTCGCGCATGACGGGCGTGAGGAAGCGCGCCTTATCCGGCGTGAGGGCCATCATGTTGATGAAGGCTTCCACTTCAGCGGTGAGGTTGTGCTCTGGGCCAACCAAATACCAGCGCGTGGTTTGCTCACCGCCCTCGGCGCGGCGCAGTTTGCGCTTAATTTCCTGCCGCTCTTTCTTATCCACTTGGTTGGCTAAATACGTTTCCCAATCATTGGGCAAGGCAATGGCCGGGCACGGCTCCAGTGTGCTTTCGGTGGCGGCCCAATTACGGGCGGCGGCGGCGCGGCCCAAAGCGGCGCGGGTGGGAGATACCGCCGGAATGTTATAGAAATCTAGTTCTTCCCACGCGGGCACATCCGGCTGAGTCAGCCGCTCTAACAGCGCGGCGCAAAATTCATCCAAGTGTGCGCGGCTCACCACTAAATCTAAATAATCTGAAATTTCAATACTGCCGAGCAGAAGCAGAGCGCGGCGGCCAAAACGGTTGGTGGCGGCAAACAGCGGCGCCACGCCCACCAGTTTTCCATCCACGTGCGCGGTGATGAGGCACAGTTCAGCTTCCGGCCACTCGCTGCCACCACGGTGCGCCCACCAACCGGCCAAATATTCAGCACGTAAAAATGGCACGCGGTTCACACCTTGCGCGTGCAGGGCATTCCATTCGTCTTTTAGTTGTTCAAAAATGTTGGGGTCTTGGTGAAGTTCAAGTTGCATAGGGGGTTGTAACAAAACCGTAGGGGCGGAGCATGCTCCGCCCCTATGGTAATCGGGCTGGGCTGAAACAAAATTATTTTACCGCGCCGGTTCCACGCTGTTCACGCCGCCAATACCGTTCACGGCCAACGTCCAGCGTGAGCCTAAATCAAACTGGCCAAAATCACTGGCACTAGAGTCATAAATGTAAGACGCGCCATCCGCCGCAAACGTTACATCGTAATCTTCTTGGCGGCTTCCTTCACGTTCACCCTGTGCCAAAGAAATTTGCGGCCAAACCGGATTTAGATCCGTGCCACGCGCCACTTCTCTATCTATTTCCGTCCACTCCAGCACGGTGTAAGAGCAACGCTCATCATAAATCTGATAATTACAATCTTGCCGCACTTCGCTCAAGCCGTTGCCCAAATCCACTTGGTACGGCGTGCCGCAAATTTTTTCTGAGCGGCGTGATGAATCGGGGGAACTGCTGGTGGTGCGCGGCTGTTCCTCACAGCGTTTTATTTCAGCGTCTTGCGGAATGCTATCGCGCCAGTTCACTTTTTCCACCGGGCGGCGCGCTTCAATGCCAATGCTTCGTTCCCACGCTACGCCGCTCACCGTGCCAACAATATCTGTTGTGTTGAAGAAGGCGAGGTAAATGCCGCCACACACGCACAGCATCAGCAAAATGCCCACGGCAATCCCAATCCACGCGGCTTGTGGCATGGCGGCGCGGGCGGGCGCGGCAGGGGCCGGTTGCGTTACGGTGTTGCCCAGCGGACGGCCACAACTGGCACAGTTAGAAGCGGAGGCGCTGTTGGCGGTTTGGCAGGCAGGGCAAATCACTTTCGCGGCCGGCGCGGAGCTATGTGCGCCCACCACTTGCCCGGCCTCACGCTTTTGGCCTTTGGTTAAATCACCGCCACAGCCTTTACAGACTTTGGCATCACCCGCGTTACTTACACTACAGAACGGGCAAATCACGTCCGCGCCTTTTTTGGCCTGTTCAATTTTTTGCGCGTCTTTTACCAGCGTGCCTTCGCTGGCCTTTTCAAATTTCTGGTCAGCTTCAATGGCCGCCCCACAGTTCTTACACGTTTTTTGCAAGCCGGGATTTTTGGTGTTGCACCGCTTGCACGTCCATTCCATTTCAACGTAGCCAAGAGTTTCCTGAGGCATAACTTATTTCCGCGAGCGAAGTTTATCGGCGGCTTGTTGCGCGGCCTGTGAAACCGTGGTGATGGGTTGTGTGGAGCGCAACTCTCCGGTTTGGCGCGGCAGGTTTACGGGCGTGTGGTCTTCGCGGGCCAGCCGTTCCAACTCTGGCAGGGCGCGTTTATCACCCAAGCCGCCCAACACGCGGGCCGCATTCCAACGCACAATGGCATTTTCACTTTTGAGCGCTTCTAGCAACGGCTCCACTGCCGCCGGGCCTAATTTGTTCAACGCAAAGGCGGCTTGGTTGCGCACTTCTGCATTTGTATCACGCAGAGCTTCTATCAGTGGCACAGCGGCCCGTGGGTCACCAATCTGCGTGAGCGCTTGCACCACCAACAACCGCAGTTGCATGTTGGGCGCGTGCAAGGCTTGGATCAGCGGCTCCACCGCCCCAATGCGGCCCAGCGCCACGGCGGCCACTTGGCGCACATGCATATCCGGGTCATCCATCAGTAACGCGGTGAGGGCGGGGGCGGCCTCCGGCGCTTTGTTCTCACCCAAAATCCGGGCGGCGCGAGCCCGCGCACTTGCATCGGGCTCTTTGAGGGTGGCCACTAAGTAATTAAAATATTTCTTCCAAGCTTGTTGTTCATCCAAGGAGCCAGTTTTGTTGCGTGGAATTTCTGCCATAGCCTGAAGCCTAAAAGAGTAGACGCTGAAATTATACCGGACGCATGGGCGAGAATGAAGATGGAATTGGTTGGGGAAGAGTGAAACGTGGCACGTATAGCGTAGTGCGTATTCCGTAATCCGTTTATCCGAGCCTTATCCGTTGTCCGCCGCGCCCCATCCGTTGTCCACATCCGGCACGTTCCTTGCTATCACTTTTCTCATGCTTGCCCTTCAAGGCACTCCCTCTATAATCAAGCCTGCTATGGCTGAACGTTTTGATGCTGATACCGTCCTTTTGCAAGTGGCTGGCGGCCAACCGCTGGCCGATGAGCCGCCCGGCTTTGCCTCATTTGCCGCCCCGCGCCGCGCCGCCCGAGGCCGCGAGAAAGATGTGCTCCTCCTCGGCCTGAACCTGCGCGCCCGTAACACGCTGGCCGCAGACCGTTACACCGAACTGCTTCACTTAGCCGCCAACACCTTTTTTGGCTCCGGCGGTTCTGTTACCTCTGCCGCGCGGCAGGCCATTTTTGCTGTGAACAAAAGTTTACTGGAGAATAACCTGCGCGCTGGCCCGCCGGTGCAGGGCGGCCTGCTGTGCGTTATTCTGCGGCAGGCAGAAATTTACGCCGTACAAGCTGGCCCCACGCAACTAATTGTAGGCCACGCCGAAAACGTGGAGCGCTTTCCGGCTAGCGCGGGCCGCCCGTTAGGCGTAAGTGATGCCGTGGATACGCTGTACTTTCACACCAGCGTGCAAACGGGCAATTATTTAGCCCTCACCGGCAACACCAACTGGCGTGATTTAACTGGCTTGGGCGGCCTGGCCACCCTGAGCGCGGCGGCGGATAGATTGAAAGCGTGCGCGCTGAATGATTTTTCAGCCATGGTGATTAGGCTGGAACCGGAAGGCACCGTGGGTGCGGAACCGATGCCGTCTCCGAGCGCACCGGCTGAAACAGCCGCCCCAGCTTCTAATCCATTGAGCGGCTGGACGGAACGCCTGCGCGCCGCCGTCCGGCCACCTGAGCCAGAACCGGTTGGCATGCGGCCCACCGTGGCTGAGCCGGAGCCGGAACCAATGGTAAACGCGCCGGTGGAATTACCACCCACGCCCGTCAGCGCTCTGCCCGCCGAAGCCGAAGGGGTGAACACCCCACCCACCGCCGTTGAGGCTGAGCCGGAGGCCGTAGGGGCCGCTCTCCCGGCGTCTCAACCACCCGCCACCGGCACCAATTGGCAAGATTTATTGCGCCGCACCGAGCGCTGGAAGAAAGAAGAAGCGCCGCCGCAGGTGTTTGAGCAAGAGCCCACGCCGGAGCCGCGCCCCTTTAAGCGTGAGAGTGCGCCAACTGTGGATTTGGGCAACTGGCGCGCACAGGCCGAAGGCGGCTTGCGTTCCTTTGGCCGCGCCGTGGGCGTGACGCTGACCGAGATGATGCGGGCGTTACGCAAGCTCATGGCACGCGTTCTGCCGGAGGGCACACTGCAACGCGATGGCATGTTTACGGTGCCTACCACCGTACAAATTGGCATTGCCATTCTGCTCCCAATTGTGATTGCGGGTGTGGCCGGACTCATTTACATTCAACAAGGCCGTGAGCAAGATTTTGCTGAAGCGCTGAGTGAAGCACAAAAAACTGTGGCGTTGGCGCGCACGCAAACGGATGTGAACCAAGCGCGCGCTACTTGGGAGAATGCGCTGGCGTGGGCCGAACGCGCCGAGAGTCTGCGGCCCGGCTTACCAGAAGTAGCCACGCTCCGGCTAGAAGCCCAAAGCCAAGTGGATGTCCTAAACGGCACGGCGCGGGTAGATTTTGCGCCGCTCCTCCCGGCTGGCCTTGCGCCAGAAGCCAACATCACCCAGTTGGCACTGGGCGGGCGCGATGTGTTTGCCTTAGATTCTGCCAGCAACCGCGTGTGGCGGCTGACGCAAAACCAGCCCGGCGTGTACACACTGGATGAAAAATTTCAGTGCGCCAGCGGTAATCTCAACCCCATCGTCATTGGCCCATTGGTGGATATGCAATTTATCCCCGGCCCGCCGCCTCAGCCGGGCGAGGGTGATACGGATGTATTGATTGCTTTGGATAACGCCGGCGCACTGATGTACTGCAAACGTGATACGCCGCCGCTGGGCAGTTACTTAGCCAATGATATGGGCTGGGTGCAACCACGGGCCATGGAGCTGTACGCCAACAGCCTGTATGTGTTAGATACCGGCCAAAACCAAATCTGGCAGTACACGGCCTCCGGTGATATTTTCAACCAAGCACCGCAACGCTACTTTAGTGATGTGATTTATGATTTGCGCGATATTGTAGATTTCAGCATTGCGGGCGGGGAAGTGTTTTTGCTAAGGGCGGATGGGCGCGTGGCAATTTGTAACCGCGCCTTTGGGGGCAACGGCGTCTGTGCTGATGCCGCGCCGTTTACGGATGGCCGCCCCGGGCGCGTCAGCGGCAACCGCCTGCAAGATGTTACGGCTCCCTCGGCCATGTTGTATGATGCGCCACCAGAACCATCCATCTTCATGCTCAATCCGCAGAACAACGGCTTGTATCAACTCAGCCTCAAGCTGGTGTTTGCGCGCCAATTTCAACCGACGCAAGCGTTTAGCCAGCCCATCTCCGCCCTCGCCATAGACCCCAACAAACGCTTCTTTGTGGGCGTGGGGAACAATGTGTATGTGGGCAATCGGCCATAAGAATTAGTGTCATGTGTCGAGTGTCAAAGTGTCCTCCGCCAATTTTCGGGTACGGAGCTACGCGGAGGACATGCGACACTTTGACACCCTGACACTCCTCAAACTTGGCTTTGACACTCCGCCCCTCTGCCTCTAGAATCGCGCCTTATGACCAAACGTTGGCCCGGAAAATACGTCATCGCTCTCACTGGTAACATTGCCACTGGCAAAAGTGTGGTGCGCAAGATGTTGGAGCACCTCGGTGCGTTCAGCATTGATGCCGATGCACTTTCACACCAAGCCATTGCCAAAGGCGGCCCGGCTTACAATGCCGCTGTAGAAATGTTTGGCAAGTGGATGCTCACGCCAGAAGGGGAGGTGAACCGGCAGAAATTGGGCCGGATTGTTTTTTCAGACCCAGACGCGCTGGCCAAGCTGGAAGGCATCATTCATCCGTTGGTGCGCCAAGCCACAGATATTCTCATCAAACGCGCCAAAAGCCACATCTGTGTGATTGAAGCCATTAAGAGTATTGAGAGTGGCACAGCCAAAGATTGTGATGCGCTGTGGGTGGTGAATGTGCCGGAGGCCGTGCAAGAAGCGCGGCTGGTGGAAAAGCGCAAGCTCTCGCCCACTGAGGCGCGGCAACGCATCGCCGCCCAACCGCCACAAACGGAAAAAGTTAAACAAGCTTCGTTCGTCATTGATAACAGCGGTTCTTTTGAAGATACGTGGACGATTGTGCAGGCCGAGTTTGCCAAGATTGCCAAGAAATTTGCGCCAGCGGAAGCCGAAGCGAAGCCAGTGGTGGCCGCGCCCGCACATGATGGGCTTAAAGCGGTAGCCATTCGGCGGGGCAAACCCAGTGATGCCGCCGCGATTTCGGCCTTCATCAAAACGGCCACCAACGGCGCCCGCACACTCTCCCGTGGAGATGTGATTGCGGCCTTTGGTGATAAAGCCTACATGCTGGCCGATTACGGCGGTGAGTTGGCCGCGCTGGCTGGTTTTAAAGTGGAAAATTTAGTCTCGCGCGTAGATGAGTTTTATTTGGCGGGTGCGCCACTGGAAGCCATCGCCAAGCCGCTATTTGAAGCGGTGGAAGAAGCCTCCAAGGCGTTGCAGTGCGAGGCCGCGCTGTTGTTCTTCCCCACCCCTTACGCCGCCGGGGCTACCACCGCCCTCAAAGAGAGTGGTTATGCCCCCAACGTGGCCGAAAAGTTGGGCGTGGATGCGTGGCGCAACGCGGCTAAAGAATCTCAGCCGGCTAACACACAATTACTATTCAAGAAGTTGCGCGAAGACCGAGTTTTGCGGCCAGTTTAGAAGCACCGACGGGAAATACTATGCAGGCAATTATCACTTGGGTTAAGGCGCACCCGCGCTGGGCCGGTTGGGCCGTGCTGGCACTGGGCATGAATGCGATTTTGGTTTACGAAGCACGCGATGTGGGCTTGGCCGCGCAACAGTGGGTCGCCCTCATCATCGCCACCACGTTGGTGGCCGGCCTGTGCGTGTGGATTATCGGCTGGGAGGATGATGAAGAGGAACCCGAAGCGGATAAAGGCAAATCTGCCAAGTAGTTTTTTTTGGACGCAGATGAACGCGGATTGACGCTGATAAAAATATTTGGGTGGGCCTCGCCGCCTATAAAACTTACAGATTCTAAATGGGGCGAATTTTCTAAAACAAACGTCCCCTTTTCACATGAAGAAAAGACGAACCCCACAGGAGAAGAAACAACTCAGCTTAAGCAAAGACCATGTGGTATTAGCTGAATATCCACATGCCTTTCGCAAAAGTTGGCCCAAAAAGAAAGCGCGAGCGAATCAAGTTTATCGGCACAAAATTCGGCAGGCGCTATCAACTCAGTATGATGTTGATCGCATAGATCTGGCCGAATCCGCCGTTAAAGCCATCGTTAGAAAACCCATCCAGAAATGGGACGTGGTTTCGCTTGGAGAGCGGGTAAATAATAAACTTGAGGTCCGACGTAGCCGCTTAGGTTGGAATTTCTTTCGCCAGCCCTATTCTTCGGTTGCAGACCGGGAGCGTTTTGTCGCCTTTCTAAGCGCGTTGATAGTGGGCCGTTCAGCCGAGTCTTTTCGCTTAGCGCGGGTTGTCGCCGAGTGGCTTGCGCCTCCACATCATGATATTAGTTGGCATAAATTAGAAGAGAAACAGCGCTGGCTCACGGCTTTCTTTAAAGATGAACCAACTTGGGAAAAGCGCCTCCATAAGTGGATTGCAGAAATGTTATCCAAATCCGAAACACATTCAAAGTCTTAGCCGTTAAATGTACTTCATCCACACCTTCTAATAAAAAGCCCTTCGCTGGCTCAAGGCCAACAAAGGGCTTTCTTTGTTCGCGGCGAATGAATTCGCGGCAACAAAAGCGAAGCCCGCCTGCGCGGGCTATACGGATAGCCGTCGCAGGGCGGCTTCGCCTTGTGTTAGTGTAGTTTCAACTGTCACCCACTTTAATCCCCCGCTGGCGCAACTTCCGCCGAAGATTCTGCTTCAGCGATGACGGGCGGCGCGGTGCGCTCTGCTAAATACACGCCGCCTAAAATAGCCACGCCGCCCAAAAGCATCGGCCATGTCAGCGCTTCGGCCAAAATCAGCGCCGCGCCCACCACGGCCACCAACGGCTCAAGGTTCTGTATCAACGCCACGCGTGAGGCGCTGATGTGCTTGAGCGCGTGCGTGTTGAGCAGATACGCGCCCACTGTACACACTAAGGTGGTGAAAATGATGGCCCCCCAGCCGCTGGGTGTTACCGTGGCCAACTCACGCCAGCCGGCTTGAAGAATAAAGAGCGGCAAGAGAAACAAAGTTCCAAAGAAGAACATGCCGGCCGTTACTAAAAACGCCGGGCGGTTTTCCACCGCGCGCTTGCTGAGGAGCGTGAGCAACGCCCACACCACCGAAGACGCCAACACCAGTAAATTGCCGGGCGCGCCAAAGTGGCCGCTGAGTAAGCCATTGAGATTGCCGTTGGTGGCCACCAGCACTGCGCCCAAAGTGGCCAGCGCTACGCCGCCAATTTGCCAGGCGCGGATTTTTTCTTTGAGAAACAGCGCGGCCAACGCCACCGTAAACGCCGGAGCCGTGGAAGCCAAAAACGCCGCTACGCTCGCCTCGGCGGTGGCCTGCCCAGAAACTTGTAAAAATTGTTGTAGGGCAATCCCAATCAAGCCTACTCCCGCCAACGCCGGAATATCTCGCCAGCGCAGGAGCTTGAACTCACCGCGCGCCCACGCCAGCGCGCCCACCAGCACTGCGCCCGCCGCAAACCGCACCACAATCAGCGTTACGGGGGAAACTGCTTGCAGGGCGATTTTGATGGAAATGAATGAGATGCCCCACAATGAAATGGCAAGGAAGGCTTCGCCCAGCGCCCAATCTTGGCGGCTGAGGGTGAATGTGCGGCGGATGGAATGAAAGAGTGTCGTCATATCATTTAAACAAAAACACCTCCTTGCACACTTAGTGAGTGTGGGGGAGGCATCTGGGCCAAAAGTGTATTTGATTAGGCAAGATTATACTTACAGAAGATTTTTTCGGGTAGGGCAGACTTCGGGTTTATAATCTTTGCATCTTCCCTGTCTAGCTAGGAGCACAATGAAACGTAACGGCCTCTATAAGACTAAGCTTAAGAACGGTCTAACAGTAGTGTTGAAAGAAGTGCGTGTGGCCCCCGTTATTTCGTGGTGGGTGTGGTACCGCGTTGGTTCCCGCTTAGAGCGGCCCGGCCACACTGGCGCTAGCCACTGGGTGGAACACATGATGTTTAAGGGCACGCAGAAATTTCCGGGCAACACGGCCGATAGGCAGGTGGCGCGCGATGGCGGCTTCCGCAATGCGATGACGTGGGTGGATTGGACGGCGTACTTTGAGACCATGCCCGCCGAAAAGATTGATTACGCCCTGCAATTAGAAGCGGACCGGATGCGCAACGCCCTCTTCCCCAAGAAAGATGTGGAATCCGAACGCACCGTCATCATCTCCGAGCGGCAGATGAACGAGAACGAACCAACCTTCCGGCTGATGGAAGAAGTGCAATCCGCCGCCTTCCGGGTGCATGGTTACCACCATGAAGTGATTGGCGATATGGCCGATTTGCACACCATGACGCGCGAAGATTTATATGGCTACTATCAGCAATACTACGCGCCCAACAATGCCATTGCCGTGGCAGTGGGGGATTTTGACCAGAAAGAAATGCTGGCCCGGCTGGAAAAATTGTTTGGCAAATACAAGCCGATGGAAATGCCCAAGTGGCAAGCACGCCCCGAGCCGGAGCAAAAAGGTGAGCGCCGCGTGCGCGTAACGGGCGAGGGCGAAACCGCCTATGTGCAAATGGCTTACCACGCCCCCTCAGCCACTGACCCGGATTTTTACCCAATGGCCGTGTTGGATAGCATCTTAGCAGGCGCATCCTCCTTCAACATGTTTGGCGGTGGTGGCACCAGCAACAAATCATCTCGGTTGTACAAAGCGTTGGTGCAAACCGGCTTGGCGGCGGGCGTGGGCGGCAACCTCAGCCCCACGGTGGACCCGTATCTCTACAGCTTCTTTGCCACCGTGCGCGCCGGGCAAACACCGGAGGCTGTGGAGCAAGCCCTGAATGCAGAAATTGAGCGCGTACGCACCGAGCCGGTGAGCGAAGCCGAATTGCACAAAGCCATCAAGCAAGCCAAAGCGTTGTTTGCGTACGGCGCAGAAAGCGTCACCAATCAGGGCTTTTGGCTGGGCTTCACCGAAATTCTGCAAGATTACACGTGGTTTGAGAAATACTTGCCCCGCTTAGAAGCCGTAACCGTGGCCGATTTGCACCGCGTGGCGCAAAAATATCTCGCGCCCACCAACCGTACGGTGGGGTATTTTGTGCCGGAACAAATCTAGAATTTAGGAGTCAGAATGCAGAAGTTGATTCTTCTGCATTCTGACTCCTGACTCCTGAATTCTCTATCATGGCAAAACTCAAAAAGAAAAACCCTTCAACCAATTCCTTGCCCGGCCCGGCAAATATTACGCGGCGTGAGCTGAGCAACGGCATTGTGGTGTTAGCACGTGAAAACTTCACCAGCCCGTCCGTAGTGGTGGATGGCGATTTGCGCGTGGGCGCACTGTGGCATAGCCGAGAGATGGCCGGCCTTTCCGATTTCACAGCGGCGATGCTGATGCGCGGCAATGAGCGGCTAGGCTTCAACGAAATCTATGAGCAAATTGAGTCGCTCGGCGCGAGCTTATCCGTTTCGGGCGGCACGCACACCAGCGGCTTTTACATCAAATGCCTGAGTGAAGATGTGAACGTGCTGATGGGCTTGGCGGCGGATGCTCTGCGCCGCCCCACCTTTCCCGCCGAAGAAGTGGAACGTTTGCGTGGGCAAATCATCACGCGGCTGAAAATTGGTGCGAATGATACGCGGGGCCGCGCGAGCGAAGCGTTTTATGAAGCGGCGTACCAAAACCATCCGTACAGCGTTGAAGAAGATGGCTACCCGGAAACCATTGCCGCGCTCACCCGTGAGCAGATGGTGGATTTTCACCGCCAGCACTTTGGCCCGCGCGGCATGACGGTGACGGTGGTGGGCGCGGTGAAAACCGAAGATGCCGTGGCGTTAGTGGAAAAACATTTCGGGGATTGGCACAACGCCGCGCAAATGCCACAACCCGAATTGCCGGCCCTGCAACCACTCAACGGGTTTATCAAACGTGCGGTGGGCCTGCCCGGCAAAGCTCAAAGTGATGTTTTGCTAGGTGCGCCCGGCCCTACGCGCGCCAACCCACACTTCTTGGCCGCGCGGCTGGGCAACAGCATCATTGGCCAGTTTGGCATGGGTGGCCGCATTGGCCACCAAGTGCGCGAAAAGAACGGCATGGCCTATTACGCCGGCATGTCTCTCAACGGTGGCTTAGGGCCGGGCGGCTGGTACGCGTACGCGGGCGTTAATCCAACCAACGTGGAAAAAGCTGTGGAGCTGATGCTGGCTGAGTTCAAGAAAATCATCAGCCAGAAAGTAACGGCGCAAGAGTTGGAAGATAACCAAGCGCAATTTTTGGGCCGCCTGCCGCTGAGCCTAGAAACTAATGAAGGCGTGGCCAGCATGATTAGCTCCATGGAACTGTACAACTTGGGCTTAGATTATTTGCACCGTTACCCAGACTTAATTAAAGCCATCACGCGAGCGGATATTCAAGAAGCCTTTCGCGCCTTCATTAATCCAGCAAACATGGTACTGGCCGTGGCCGGGCCGGAACAAAAAAGAGAATTGGATGATTAGAGAATTGGTTTCACCGTTTACTGTTCACTGTGTACTACTCATTAATTCTCCAATTCTCTAATTCTCAACTATGCTACGCGTTGGCACAGATTTGATTGAAGTTCCCCGCATCGCCGAAACGATTGAACGCTTCGGTGAGCGTTTTCTGCACAGATGCTTTACGCCGGCAGAACGGGCCGCCGCCGGGGGCCAAACGGCTTCACTGGCGGCCCGGTTCGCGGCCAAAGAAGCCGTGGCTAAAGCGTTGGGGTGTGGCATTGGTGATGTGAGTTGGCTGGAAATTGAAATCGTCAGCGCGGTCAACCGCCAGCCAGAATTGCGCTTGCATGGCAACGCGCAACGCTTGGCCACAGAGTTGGGCCTGCGCGAGTGGGCCGTGAGTTTGAGCCATACGCACACCCAGGCGTTGGCGTTTGTTGTGGCTAGTCATTGAAACCTCGGAGGGGCGCGTTTGGAGTCCGCACTTTATCACGCTCTGTAGCGCGCACCCCTGAGGTCTGCTAAAGGAGTTTCACCATGATCATTGTTGCTGAAATCAAAACTGCGGATGGCCAATTGCTGGGCATGTTCACCTTGCCGGCCAAAGATTTCAAAACCGGCTCCAAGGGCTACTACGCCAACGGCAAGCTAGAAATTGATGGCAAACGCTACCAAGCGCAAATTCAATTGGTGGAAATTGGAAGCAAGAAGCCCGAAGGCAGTGAGCAGTAGTTAATCCCAGACCTGTCCGGTGGCACAGATAGATAAGCCCTGAAATTTTGGGCGCGTCCCAGACAGGTCTCTTTCTTCACATCCATCACTCACATGCGCTATCTGTTTTTGCTGGCGCTTCTTCTCACGTTTTTAGTTACGCCCCAAACCGCGCTGGCCTGCACACCGCCGGTGGGTGGCTTGCCCAATTACACCACCGCTGACCGAACCAATGCCGCGCAGGTGGTGGTGAATGGCACTGTGCTTAGCGTGCAAACTAACCCGGCCACTTACCGTGATTTGGCTGTTATCAAAGTCACCAGTTATCTCAAAGGCATTGGGCCAGAAATTATTGCCGTTAACAATTACGGGCCATCACAGATTTGCCTTTCGCCCGTCAGTGCCGGGCAGGTGGGTATATTTTTCATTAACGGTGATGAAGCTACCGGTTACACTGCCAACTACCTCAGCCAATTTGATGCCGTTACGCCTAATGATGAAGCTAGCCTTCAAGAAGCACTCGCCGCCAGTGGGCAAGCCGCGCGCACTGACTTCACTTCTCCGGCCAGCGGCACACCGCCTGCTAACGTTACGCCCGTCATCACCCAAATTGTTATAGCCACGCCCACAGTTTTTGCCCCACTGCCGCCCATTCCCTTGCTAACCCCCACGCCATTGCCGGCTGTTAGTTCAGAGTTGCTTTTGCTGGGCGCAGGCGGGGGCATGGGTTTATTGTGCGGCGTCCTCATTGGCTTAGCCTTAGCTTTTGGCTTTGTTGCTTTCCGCCGCCGAAACGAGTAACCATGTTAACTTTAGAAAAAGCCCGCGCGTGGTACCGCACAGCGGATGCCGTACATGATTTTGAACACATTCAACGCGTGTGGGCCATGGCTGAACGGCTAGCGTTGGCTGAAGGCGCAGATTTAGAAATTGTGCGGGCGGCGGTGCTTCTGCATGATGCGGAGGGCGCTACGCCCGGAAATGCGGAAGGCCGCGCGGCGCATCATGAAAATTCGGCGGAATTTGCGCGGGAGGTGCTGTTGGCCGAAGGCTGGCCAGAAGAACGTATTGCGGCGGTACAACACTGCATCCGCGCGCATCGCTTCCGGGGGGGAGAGCCGCCGCGCACGCTGGAAGCCCAAATTCTGTTCGATGCGGATAAGTTAGATGTGCTGGGGGCCATTGGGGTGGCGCGCGTGGTGGCTTACGCCGCGCTGGCTGGTGAGCCGCTCACCGCCGAAGTTTCTGAAAGCTTCCGCTCGCGGTTTGAGAAAGCGCCCAATGAGCCGCATACGCCATATCATGAATTTCTCTTCAAGCTCTCGCGCATCAAAGACCGTCTGCACACGCGCACGGCGCGCGCACTGGCGGCTGAGCGGCACACGTACTTGAGCGAGTTCTTTGAGCGCCTACACGCTGAAATTAAAGGCGAACAATGAAGCCCCAGCCTGCCGCGCTGAACATTAGCTGGCGCAAGGTGGGCATTGTGCTGGTGGCGCTGTTTCTCTTCATCCTTTCCATTCAATTGTTGAAGAGTGGCGCGCGCGCACTGGTGCCGTGGGTGCAAACGTGGGCAGGGAACAACCCGTTAAACGCGCTGGGCTTTGGCTGGCTGGCGGCTTATCTGGTTTTATCCGGCTCACCGGTGGCGGCTATCTCGATGGCATTGCTCAACGCGGGCGCATTAGATGTGGTGGGCGCATTTGCTATGTTGGCCGGTTCGCGCATGGGCGCGTCTTTTATTGTGCTAGCGGTGGGCTTTGTGTATGTTTTGCGTG
>JAEURM010000229.1 GCA_016789245.1 Anaerolineales bacterium | reverse complement strand
AACTCGCTGTGCTCAACTCCGTACGCGGCTGGCGCATTGCGCGTTTGTAACATGCCAGGTTTTTGGACGCAGATGACGCAGATAAACGCGGATTTCGGCGTCATCTGCGTCCAAAAATTTCCCTTCTTTCCCAATTTTCCTTTACACCCTGCCCGTCTTCGCGTTTACGCCCCACTGAACCTTTGTCCTAATCCCCTAGTAATACATCAGAGCGAGTACACACTACTGGCGCGTTATACCGAGGATAACAGCCAGCCCTTCAACGCCGAACAACCCAATGTCTTCACTGCGCGCCGAGCCGGAACTTCGCGCGCGGCCCACCAGTGCCCTGCTCCGCACCAAATTGGTGCCGCCCACACTGCGCCCAGAGCACGTGCCGCGCCCACATTTACTAGCCCGTTTGGGGCAGAGTTTGGTGCGTCCCTTCACCCTGCTTTCTGCCCCCATTGGGTCTGGCAAAACCACCTTGCTGGCCGAATGGTACAACGCCCGCAAGCAAACGCGCCCCCTCTCACTTCAGCCCCTTTGGCTCACGCTGGATGAAAATGATAATGACCCGCGCCGGTTGCTTAATTATTTATGCATGGCGTTTGGCGCGGAAGCCGAAGGCGCGGATGAACTGCTAAATTTTTTGGCGGAGCGCCCCCAAGCGTTCGTGCTGATTTTGGATGATTACCAAACGCTCACCAGCCCAGCGGCCGCGGCGTTCATGGCGCGGCTGATTGAGCGTTTGCCCGCCCACGGCCATGTGTGTTTGCTCACCCGGGCCGATCCCGCTTTGCCGTTGGCGCAGTGGCGGGCGCGCGGCTTACTGAGTGAGTGGCGCACGCCCGAATTGCGGTTTACGCGCCCGGAGATTGAGCAATTCTTTCAGCATGCGTTGGCCCGCCCGCTGGACGCTGAAACTTTAGCGCAATTGGAAGCCAGCACCGAAGGTTGGGTGGCTGGCCTGCAACTGGCCGCGCTGGCGTTGCAAACCCAAGCCAAAGCCACCTTCAACGGCCAACATCGCTTTGTAGCCGATTACTTCACCGAGCAAGTGCTCAGCCAACTGCCGCCCGAGAAACAAAACTTTCTGTTTGAAACGGCCGTGCTAGAAAAGCTCACCGCGCCGTTGTGTGAAGCGGTGAGCGGCCACGCCGCCCAAACCGTGCTAGAAGAGTTAGAACGCAACAATTTATTTTTAGTGGCGTTGGATGATGAGCGGGGCTGGTTTCGCTATCACAAACTGTTCCGCGAATTTTTGCGCGCGCGGCTTAAGCTCACTGCCCCCCAACGCCAAGCCGAACTACACCGCCGAGCCGCCGCATGGTTGGAGCAAAACGGCCAATTGCTTGATTCAGTGGAGCATGTGCTGGCCAGCGGTGAAGCCGAACAGGCCGCACAACTCATGGAGCAAATGGCCGAAACACTCTGGCGTACCGGCCACATGGGCCGTCTGCTCCGCTGGCTGGAGGCTTTGCCGGCCGCAGTGCTTCAAACGCGCCCGCGCTTGCTGATTCTGCACGCATGGATGCTCAACATCACCAGCGGCGTAGAGCACGCGGCCACACGGCTGGCTGAGGCTGAACGCGCCGCCCAAACCATCACCCATGAAGCTGAGCGCCGCCATTTGCACGGTGAGGCGTTAGCCACGCGCGGCATCTTGGCCGTCACCGCCGGTGCCGAAGCTGACGCGCACGCTTTTAGCCAACAGGCATTAGAAATTTTGCCGGAAGGCAGTAGCCTATGGCGCTGTGTGGCGCTCCGCAACGTAGGCAACGCGCATTGGCTGGCCGGCAACACTCAGCAAGCGCAAAACGTTCTGCAAGCCGCCAACGCCCTCAGCCGCGCCAGTGAGAATGTGTACTTCACCTTAGTCACGCAATATGAACTGGCGGAACTGGCTCTGCTCCGTGGGCAACTGCATGAGGCCATGCGGCTGTGCCATCAAGCGTTGGCCGAAGTACCCGAAGACCCGGAACTTACCTTAGTAGGCGGCTTGCATTTCGCCCTCGGCGCGGTGCTGTATGAGTGGAACCAATTAGAAGAAAGCCGCCAACATTTTGTGGCGGGCTTGGAACATGCGGAGCGAAGCCGCAGTGTGGGCTTGCGGGTGTGTGGTTACGTGCGGCTGGCCCGCGCTGAGTGGGCTTTGGGCAGAAAAGAAGCCGCACTGGCCACCTTCAACCGCGCCGCCGCGCTTACGCCGCCCGGCCCCGCCCGCCCCGTTTCTTTTTTGCCGCATTTGGATGTGCAAGCGCAGTTGTGGGCGTGGTTCCCAGATGAGGCGCGTGCGCAGTTATGGCTAAACGCCAGCCAAACACCTGCCCCCCCTTACGCACAAGAAGCGCAAGCCTTGGCTCGGGCGCGGCGTTTGCTTCTGCAACAACAGCCCTCAGCGGCTTTGGCGTTAGCGCACCAGTGGCGGCCCATTGCCGAGCGCGGCGGGCGCGTGAGCCGCGTGCTAGAAACGTGGGTGCTGGAGGCGCTGGCGCACCAACTCAATCAGCGGCCAGCGGCGGCTCGCGCGGCGCTAGAAAAGGCGCTCGCCCTCGGTGAGCCGGAAGGCTTCCAACGGCAGTTTTTAGATCATGGGGAAGCGCTGGCGGCTTTACTCACTACACGGCCCGGCCCCGCGGCCCAACTCACGTATGGCGCTCAATTGCTTTCAGCTTTTAATGGGCGGGCCAGCACGCAAACCGCGCATGAGCGCTTAAGCGTGCGTGAGTTGGAAGTACTCAAGCTCATGGCCAGTGGCCTTTCCACCCAAAAAATTGCCCAGCAGTTAGTGGTGGCCCCCAGCACCGTGCAAACCCATCTCAAGCACTTATACAGCAAACTAGACGCGCACAGCCGCGCCCAAGCCATTGCCCGTGCGCGGGAGTTGGGATTGGTGTGAGATTTTAAAACTTCGGAAGCGCGCGTACCCGGAGCCTGAAAAATGTCTAGGCTTTACTACGCGCACTTCCGAAGTCTGGCCGTGACCACACTAACCACCTGACCATTTGACCAACCCACCATCCAACCAGCCGACTACTCAACTAACTCCCCCAAGGTTCAACCGCCGCGCCAAATTCCCCAACTTTTCCCTAATGCCCCCCTCGGGTTTCCCTCTCCTAATTCCCATATTTGAGTGACGACTTCGCC
>JAEURM010000228.1 GCA_016789245.1 Anaerolineales bacterium | reverse complement strand
GTAGCACCGGGTACGCGCACACCCACCGCCCATTTGGCCATCGCATAATCCTGCGCCTGCAGTGCGCTCATCCAGCCCACCAACGCCGGGGCGGAGAGAAATTTCTGTTGTTCAATTTGCTGGTTCACCAGCCGGAGTTTGGCAATTTCCAACATAGCAATCAGTCAGCTGTGAGCAGTAAATAGTGAACGGGGCCGAATAACCAATAACAAATAACCCCTTTCTCAATTCTCTTCTTGCACCTCACTCACATACTGCACCACCTTATCCTCCGCCACCCACGGCGCAAATACTAAATGCGCGTCTGCGCCAAACACGCCGTGCAAAAGCTGACGCAGTTCAGTTTCAGAGACAGCGGTTCCGCGCACGCGGAAGGTGAGTAGACCATCCGCCGCCTGATGCAACGTAAATTGCGCCAACGGCAAATGGCGCAGAGCAATGCTCACATCAATATTGTTTACATGGCGGCCATCGCTGGCGCGGAACACTACCGGCGCGCGGCCTTCCAAATCCATCAACACGGGTCGCCCGGCCTGCCACACCAGCCGCGCAAAATCATTCGTGCGGTAACGCACCAGCGGTAAGTATGGATTAAAGCCGCCCGTCAGCGTCACTTCCCCGCGCTCACCCTCAGCACACGGCTTGCCAACGGAGTCTAAAATCTCCACAAACAATTGCGGTTGAAGGAATTGATAAGTGTCGAGTGTCAATGCGCCAGAGTGTCCTCCGCTAAGATTGACACCCGACACTTTTACGGCAATCGGCCCGCTCTCATTCATCGAATACATATCCAGAACAGGGCAGTTGAAGTGGGCTTGAAGTTTTTGCCGCAGGCCAGCGGAAAGAGCCATAGCCGTTGAAACCAAGGCTTTGGGGTAAAAAGTTATTGGCAATCGGGCCAGCTCGGCAAACGCAATCGGGTCACCCGTCATCACTTCCGGCTGGCATTCAGCAATAAATTGCGCACAATCCGCCGCCGTGCGCCACTGCGTGGGATGCAGGTTGATTTTTACTACGCCGGCCTGCCCCAGCACGGCGCTGACGCTGGCATACGTGTACGTTTGATGCTGATACGCCGCCACCATCACCGCCACGCGGCCTGTGCCACCGTCCAAAGTAACGCCGTGCGCGGCCAACGCCGTTTGCAAAAGCGGCAAATACAACGCCAACGTATCGCCATCTGTAATGATGCTGAGTGGATGCCCAGTTGTGCCGGACGTTTTATAAACCGTAATGCCGCTCACGCGCACATCATCCGGCACAAAGCTCCACGGCTCACGCGCCACATCCGCGCGGTTGGTAGTGGGCACATCCCAAAAATTCTCCGGCAGTGGGCCACGCCGCCTGTAAATTGGAACTTGCTGGTAGCAGTAAGAAAGAAAGGCCGGGAGCCAATCCGGGGTGGAGGCCGCCTGCCACGCCGGAGGCTTTTGCTGGCAGGCCAGCGCATATTCCGCCGCTTTGGCCATCGCGCTCGCGCTCAACCGGTCTACGCCGGGATGCGTCCACTTCGGCGCGTGCGGGTGCTCCTCCAACCAGCGCAAAAGTTTTGCGCCGTCAGGCGTTATCAAGGGAAAACGTTCTAAAAGTTCAGCGTTCATATTTCAGTGTCAAAGTGTCGTGTGTCGAAGTGTCCTACCCCCGTACACATGTCTTGGCGGAGGACACTCGACACTCTGACACTCGATACTCTTTACTCTCTCATCGCCTTCGCCTGCGCTTCTTCTGCCGCTTTGCGGGCCATCTCTTCCCGAATTTGGCGGGCGCGTTCCTCAGCGACGCGGGCGGCCTTAATCACCCGCTGGCGCTCACTACTGCTAATCGTCATCAACCGGTCTTGCGCCTGTGCTTCATTTTCTCCAGCCGGGCGTAAACCCAAGTGCGCCAAACTCACGCGCACTAATTCTTCACGCCGGTCAGCATCGGTGGTGAATTTCTCCGCCGCGCCCGAAGCCGCTAATTCTTGTATTCCTTCATTTAGAAATTGTGCAATTTCTTTGCTGAGGCGTTGGCCGTGACGCTTAAACCACTCATCTGCCAATAGCCAGCAGGCCAGCAACGTTAGGCGCAAGTGGTTGCGCTGTGTGGTTAATGGCGCTGGGCCAACTCGCTCCACGCCAAAAGCGTGCAATAAATCACCTACCACCGCCTGCACTTCCACCACGCCCCGCCCGTCTATGATTGGCTCAGCCAAAAAGTCCGGCGGCGTTTCTGCCAACCGGCGGGTGAGCGTTTCTAAATATGGGCCTTCTTGCGTCATATATTTCAGACCCTAAGGGTCTATATCAAACTTCCCAAATACCTGCGTACTGCGGCAATCATCACAGGCTGTGTGGCGTTGATTCTGCTGGCGATGATGGAACAGAGTCGGCAACTCGTCAAGCATCTGAATTTGGCTGATGGGCACGCCGTAACCGTGCGTGGTGAAAGAACAGGGCGAAACAAGGCCGTGCTCATTGATAAACAAAAAGCGTTGGCCCGGCTGGCAGTTAATTACTGGATATTGGTTATTGGAGGCCAATAATTCAAGCCGCCGCACATAGGCATCATCACCGTAGATTTTCAGCGGCGCGTACCGTTCGCGCCAGTGCGGCAGTTGAGCGCGCAACCATGCCACATTTTCTGGCGTGAGCTTCTCGCGCTCGTAAAATTCACCCGGCCTATCTGCGCCACCCAACGCGTTGAACGTGACGGCATCCACGCCCCACCCGGCCACCGTTTGTAGTAGCTCACCGAAGCCGGACAAGTTGGCCTGCATGAGTACGATATTGACGCGGATTTCGGGTCCCACCCGGTCACTTTCCCTACGCTTTTTCAATTCTCGCACAGCCTTTTCTAAATCAGCCGTTAGGCCGCTTGCGCCACGCAGGGCATCATGCACTTGGGCCGGGCCGTCCAAACTAATCGTTATTAGTGAATAGTGATGAGTAATTAAGTCTAAGTAATTGAGTAGCTGTGTTCCGTTAGTAGTGAGGCCCAAGCTGAAGCCGTGCGCGTGCAGTGGGCCAGAAACTTCGGCCAGCGGCGGCCAGAGAAGCGGCTCCCCGCCCAACCAACTGATGTGCGCGGCGCGGCCCGCCCGCCGCAAAACTTCGGCAAACGCTAGTACTTGCTCGGCGCAAACATGCTCGCGCGGAAATCGCAACTCACGGCTGTAAGCACAAAACGGGCA
>JAEURM010000227.1 GCA_016789245.1 Anaerolineales bacterium | reverse complement strand
ACTCAAGCACCCTACACTCTGTGAGGGTGCTTTTTTTTGAGCAGGCTATAGCTATTGACCATCACACACCACCCCAGGCCGCTCACATTCTGGCACGGTGCTACGAAAGCGGGAGAGCCAAGCGCGGTGGCGAACCATCCAGCCGTAAAGCCAGCGCGAGGGCGGTAAAGTAACAAGCAAGGCCAAGGGTTTCCACACGCCGCCCAATTCCATCAACACACGCCGCACCGCGTCTGCGCCCACCCACTTCTGGCCACTGACGAGTTCAATCACACACAAATCCTCATCTGCTTGCTGGTGCGTTAGGCCGTGTTGGGCGGCTAAATTGGGCGTTTGGCTGGGGAGGCAAAGCACACGGCCCTGCCCATCACGCGCTTTTATCCAGTGCGCGTTGCGCGTTCAAAAGCCTCAGGTGCCATCAAAGAGAAGCAAGAGGGTATGCATGTTTCGAATGGGAAGGTACGAAGGTGAGCGGGTGAGGATCTCCCATGCTCACCGGCGCACCTGCCCACTTTCTAAGTCACTCCGCCCGCTCCTCCAACTGCGCGCGCAAAGCCTCCGCATCTATTACGGGCAACATGCAGGCAAAGTTAAAGCACACTGAGGCGGTGGCCTTGCCATCTAACTGCGCGCGGCCATCCAACAGCGGCACAACGGAAGCGGCCTCCGATTGTTTGAGCGCCACCACTTTGAACGGGCGGTACTCACCAAAAACGGTTTCCAACAACGCTTGCATATCCGCTTGGGCGGGGTTGCCCACCAACGCCACTTCTTTGGGCTGAGCCAACGCATACGTAACCGCGCTGAGCCATTGGCCAAAGCCGGTTGGATAACGCGCCAACATCGGCGCAACGGTAGCCAGCGCACGCTCCGCTTGTTCAGTGTAAGAATGTTCACCCGTAAGTGCGGCCAGCTTGAGCAAAACGGTAGCCGCCATCGCATTGCCGCTCGGCGTAGCGTTATCCTGCGTGTCTTTCGGGCGGAGCACTAACTGTTCATGGTCATCGCTCGTATCAAAAAACCCGCCCGCCGGGTCTGCAAAATGCGTGATGGCCGCATCCATCAACTGCTGTGCGGCGGTGAAGTAACGTTCATTGAACGTGCTTTCATACAACGCCAACAAACCTTCTGCGGCGTGGGCGTAATCTTCCAAGGAAGCATTCAATGTAGGGGCGATTCGCGACCCGCCCCTACCGCGCCATGTGCGGTACAGCCGCCCGTTTTCTGCGCGGAGGGTGGTGAGCAGAAACTCCGCACACTGGGTGGCGGTGGTTTGGTAATCCGCGCGGCCCCACACGCGGGCGGCCTCCGCAAAGGCGGCCAACATCAGGCCATTCCAACTGGCCAGCACTTTATCATCCAAGCCGGGTGGCACGCGCTGGGCGCGCAAGGCCAATAATTTTTGCTTGAGCGGGCGCAAACGCTCTAAAGCTTCTGGCGTTGGTTCTTGCGCCATGAATAAAATGTTGTGGCCTTCAAAGTTGCCGCGCGCCGTTACGCCGTAAAACTGCTTGAAGAACGCCGCCTCCACGCCCAGCGCCGCGTCAATCTCCGCTTCTGACCAAACGAAGAATTTGCCTTCCTCGCCTTCTGAGTCCGCGTCCGTGGTGGAATAGAAGCCGCCCGCCGCGTCCGTCATCTCGCGTTGCACGTAATCTAAAATCTCTTCAGCCACGCGCCTAAATTCCACGTCACGCGTAATTTGCCACGCATGCAAGTACACCCGCGCCAACTGGCTGTTGTCATACAGCATCTTTTCAAAGTGCGGCACCAGCCACACGGCATCTACCGAATAGCGATGAAAGCCGCCGCCGAGTTGGTCATACATGCCGCCGCGCGCCATCGCCCGCAGTGTCTTCGTCGCCATTTCCAGCGGCGTACTCTCGCCCGTCAGCACGTGGTAGCGCAGTAAAAATTCAATCGTCATCGCTTGCGGAAACTTGGGCGCGTCACCCCAACCGTAATTGCGCCAATCAAAACTGCGCCACAGCGCTTTTACGGCTTCAGCCAAATCGGCCTGTGTGGACATTTCCGGGGTGATGGCCTCCGCCGCCAGTGATGAACGCAAATGCTCAGTGATGTTCTGTGCGCCTTCCAAAACTTGCTCACGGCGGTTCTTCCACGCATCATTTACCCCCATTAGCACTTGCGTAAACGCCGGCATGCCGTGGCGTGGCGCTGGCGGAAAATACGTGCCGCCGTAAAACGGTTGGCCGTCCGGCGTCAGCCACATGCTCATGGGCCAGCCGCCCTGCCCCGTCAGCGCCACCACGGCGTTCATGTAAATGCTATCTAAATCGGGCCGCTCTTCTCTATCCACTTTGATGCTCACAAACAAATCATTCATCACTTTGGCAGTGGCCGGGTCTTCAAAAGATTCATGCTCCATCACATGGCACCAGTGGCAGGCGGCATATCCAATGGAAAGAAAAATCGGCTTATCTTCAGCTTGGGCTTTGGCCAGCGCCTCCGGCCCCCACGGATACCAATCTACGGGGTTGTTTTGGTGTTGAAGCAGATACGGCGAAGTGGAGTTGGCGAGGCGGTTGGGCATGATGGTTGTTGGTTACTGGTGATTGAACTAAACAATTGTACCGCCCAACTTTGGCTGTAGAATAACAAATAACCACTCACTTATACACTTAGGAGTTTTCATGGCAGAACAACTCGGCTTCATCGGCCTTGGCATTATGGGCTTGAGCATGGCGCGGAATTTGTTGAAGGCGGGCTACGCGGTGCGTGTGTGGAACCGTACGGCGAGCAAAATGCACACGCTAGCGGCGGAAGGCGCAACCACGGCTTCTTCCCCAGCAGAGTTGGCCGCGCAGTGTGATGTGATTTTCATCTGCGTAAGTGATACGCCGGATGTGCGGGCGGTGATGGCTGGCGAGAACGGCGTTTTGAGCGGCGTAAAAACGGGCGCGTTGGTGGTGGATATGAGCACCATCAGCCCGGCCGCCACCCGAGAGATGGCAAGCGCACTCGCGGCAAAAGGTGTTGGCATGCTCGACGCGCCAGTGAGTGGTGGCAGTGAAGGCGCGGCGAAGGGCACGCTCTCAATCATGGTGGGCGGCGAGGTGGCACAGTTGGAACGCGCCATGCCCTACTTCAAAGCTATGGGAAAGACCATCACCCATATTGGCGGAAACGGTGCTGGGCAGATGGTCAAGTTAGTTAATCAGAT
>JAEURM010000226.1 GCA_016789245.1 Anaerolineales bacterium | reverse complement strand
TAGAAGAAGCCGCGCGCAACTTACGTTACCAATTTTTAGCTGAAACCGCCCAGCAGGTAAAAGCCAACCACCTGGTAGTAGCCCACACACAGAATGATCAAGCCGAAACCGTGCTCATGCACTTTCTGCGCGGCAGTGGGCTGAGTGGGTTGAAAGGCATGACTCCGAAAACTGAACAGTTATTGGTTATTGGGAATAACCAATTACCAATAACTATTATCCGCCCCCTCCTCACCACCAGCCGCGCGGAAATAGAAGCCTATTGCGCCGAACACGGCCTAAAGCCGGTATTAGACTCTAGCAACAGTGATACTACTTTCTTTCGCAACCGCTTGCGGCATGAACTATTGCCGATGCTAGAAAAATACAACCCCAACATCTATTCCGTCCTCAGCCGCACGGCCACCGTGTTAGCTGGTGAGCAGGCGGTGGCGCAAGAATACGTTGAACAGCAATGGCGCACGTACGCCCAAGCCACGGAAGAAAATGTGCAATTTGAACTCATCCGCTGGCGGGCTTTTAGCTGGCCTCTGCAACGTGCTCTGCTCCGCCGCGCCATTCAGCACTTACGCCCCAGCTTGCGGGATATTGATTTCACACCGTTAGATGCCGCCGTGCGCTGGAGCCGAGCGGCCAACAGCGGCGGCCAGTGTGATGTGGCGGATGGGCTGTGTTTATACATCAACTACAACGCCGTAATTTTGCGGGAGTGGGAAACAGATTGGCCCGCCTCAGCCGCCGTGCCACAGTTAGCAACGGATGGCACGCTAGTGGCCGGCTGGGAATTCCGCGCGGCGCCCCTGCCCAGCTGGAATTTGGCTGAGCTAGCCAGCAATAATAACCCGTGGCGCACGTTTGTGGATGCGGATAAATTATCAGCGCCGCTTACCCTCCGCGCCCGCCGTGAAGGTGACCGGATTCAACCTTTAGGGCAAACTGGCCACATCAAACTTTCGGATTTGTTCATCAACCGTAAAATAGAAGCTAACCTGCGCGCCAACTGGCCGCTGGTGGTGAGTGGCGAGGCCATGGTGTGGGCGCCGGGTCTGCATTTGGCAGAGCCGTTTAAAGTAACAGAGCAGACTCAACAAGTTTTAGCACTTGAATTCCATGAGAGCGTAAAACGTGAAACGTGAAAAGCCACTTTCACATCTCACGTTTCACGTTTTCATTTTAGGCACACCAATATGATTAAGCCCAAAGTCAACGTTTGGCTGGAAAAAGATGATGAAGTAGTGCTGAGCCAGTGGCGCGTGCTTCTGCTGGAAACCATTGGGGAAACTGGCTCCATCAGCTCCGCCGCTGAGAAGTTGGGCGTGCCCTACCGCCGCGCGTGGGAAAAAGTGCAAGAGATTGAAAAAGGCCTCGGCCTTAAGATGGTGGAAACGGCCATTGGCGGCAGTGGCGGCGGCGGCGCACAGCTTACGCTGGCCGCACGCAAAGCCATTGCCCAATTCCACGCCTTCAGCGATGGCCTAGACGCCGAAGTTGAGCGCCGTTACAAAAAAGCATTTGGGGGGTAAAACCATCTTCAAGGCTTACTACCGCGCCCAACCCACTACGCGTTACATTCATCCCTTGCGCATTTTTTTGCCTACCGCTATGATTTTCAGACACAACGACCCATTTCAATCTGGAGGAAAAATGATTAGCTTCTTACGCCGAATAAGTTTAGTGGGACTAACGGTGGCGTTAGTGGCCACCGCCTGTGCGCCCGCCGCCACGCCAGTTCCAACGGCCACGCCGCAACCAGAGCCGCAAGTTCTGCGCCTTGCCACAACTACTAGCACCGCCGATTCTGGTTTGCTGGCCGCCATCTTGCCGGATTTTGAGCAGAAGTACAACGCCCGCGTAGATGTGGTGGCCGTAGGCACTGGCCAAGCGCTGGAAATTGGCACTAAAGGTGATGCGGATGTGGTGCTGGTACACGCTCGCGCCCGCGAAGATAAATTTGTGAGCGATGGCGATGGCGTTGACCGCCGCGATGTAATGTACAACGATTTTGTGCTGGTAGGCCCGAAGGAAGACCCGGCTGGCATTACGGGTACAGAAACTGGTAAAGCCGCCTTGCTAAAAATCTCAGAAATGGCCGCCACCTTTGTTTCCCGTGGCGATGATTCTGGCACGCATAGCAAAGAGAAAAGCTTGTGGGCCTCCGCTGGCATTACGCCCACCACTGAGGCGGGCTGGTATCTCTCCATTGGGCAAGGCATGGGTGAAACGTTGTTGTTTGCCAACGAGCGCGGCGGCTACACGCTGACTGACCGTGGCACTTGGCTTTCTATGGCGGATAAACTGCCCAACCTGACGATTTTGGTAGGCGGCGCAACCATTGCCGAGAACAAAGATAAATCTCTGCTCAACCCGTACGGCGTAATTCCCGTCAATCCGGCCAAGCATGCCACCGTGAACTTTGAGCTCGCCACCCAATTTGCTGAGTGGTTGACTTCTGCCGAAGTGCAAGCGAAGATTGGCGAATATGGCCAAGATAAATTTGGGCAAGCGCTGTTCTATCCCAGTGCTACACCGTAAACGGAGTGCGTAGTGCGTGGTCTGTTTCACGTTTTACGCCATACGCACTCAATGTCTCAAGCCTTCTTAGAAATCATCTTCCTCTCGCTTTCAGTTTCTAGCCTAGCGCTGTTGATTGCGAGTGGGTTGGGTTTTCCATTGGGCGCTTGGTTGGCGCTCTACCCGATGCCAGCCAAGCGCCTTTGGGAATTGCTGGTATTCACGGGCATGGGTTTGCCGCCAGTGGTGGTAGGGCTGGCGGTGTACTTACTGCTTTCCCGCAGTGGGCCGCTGGGCAACCTTGGCTGGCTGTTCACCCCACCGGCCATGATTACGGCGCAAGTCATCATCGCTTTGCCGATGGTGATTGGGCTAACGCAAAGCGCGATTGAAGGCTTAGACCCACATCTGCGTTTGCAACTGCGCGCGTTGGGCGCTTCTCCCACCCAAATTGTGGCCACGCTGATGACGGAGGCGCGCGGCGGCATCCTCGCCGCCATCATTGCCGCGTTTGGAAGCATCATTTCTGAAGTGGGTGCGGTAATGCTCGTGGGCGGCAACATTGAAGGCCAAACGCGCGTGCTCACCACGGCCATTGTGCTAGAAACGCGGCAAGGCAATTTTGAGTTAGCGTTGGCACTGGGCACGGTGCTTCTCAGCCTTACCTTCCTCATCAACTTTGGCCTCACCAAACT
>JAEURM010000225.1 GCA_016789245.1 Anaerolineales bacterium | reverse complement strand
ACTACTCTTTGAGTATGCACGCACGCTCAAAGCAGAGGATTACAAGCTAAATACCTAACCTTTGCGCCGCTCCCACCAGCAGTGAGCGTTCTTCCACCATTGGCCGTGAGCGGCTCACCAATTATCTTTTGCAAGCGCACAGTGAAGATGAATTTATCACCGCCGCGCTTACAGGCCTGCCAAGTTACCCCGTGTACTACCCGCAAGTGCGGGCCATGAACCGGCGTGGCCCACGGGTTTTGGGCGGCGTGCCCGTGCTTAAGCCGCTTCAACCAGAAGCCGTGCAAGCGTTAGTGGAGAACGGCGTGGCCGTGTTAGATGTGCGCCCGTGGAAGCCGTTTGGCGAAGGGCACATCCCCGGTTCATACGGCATTCAAGTGGATGCGCCCATTAGTACGTGGGCCGGTTGGCTGATTCCGTTTGGCACGCCGCTGGTGCTAGTGGCTGATTCCTTGCCAGACCAAGTGGAAGCTGTGCGCCAGCTCATCCGCATTGGCTATGATGATTTGCGCGGCTACGTAACCGGCGGCGTAGAGGCGTGGGCGGCGGCTGGCTTGCCCGTAGAAACCGTGCCTACCATTTCCGCGCGGGAACTGCGTGAGCGGCTGAAGGATAAAGATGATGTGCTGGTGCTAGATGTGCGCCAACAGAATGAGTGGGACGCCGGCCACCTCCCCGGCGCCATGCATGTGGAAAATGGGCGGCTGGCCACGCATACGCCCGCTCTGCCCAAAGAACGGCCCATTGCCGTGCAGTGCGCGCGCGGCTCACGGAGCATGGCCGGCATCTCAGTGCTCAAGCGCAAGGGGTATCACAATCTCATCCAAGTGGCGGGCGGCTTTACGGCGTGGCAGGCTTTTGGGGGTGAGGTTATCCACGAAGATACGCGAAGCTGAAGCACGAAGGCACACGAAGGTTTTCACTAAGCCACACGAAGCTGAGGTACGAAGACGCGCGAAGAATTCTTGAAGGGAAACAGAAGGGAGTTTGAGTATGAGGACTGACAAGGATTTGCTTTATAAGGATGAAGTGTACGCCATTGTTGGGGCGGCGATGGAAGTACATACGATTTTGGGGGCGGGATTTGCGGAAGCCGTTTATGATGAACCCCTGCGAATCGAGTTCGCCCAGCGTAATATTCCCTTTGAAGCGCAAAAGCGCTTAATCGTTTATTACAAAGGCCTCACGCTACAAAAAACGTATATCCCTGATTTTGTGTGTTACGAGAAAATTGTAGTTGAAATTAAGGCGCTTGATAATTTGACACAACGCGAGATGGCTCAATTACTCAATTATTTGAAAGCGACTGGCCTCAGGCTTGGATTGCTTATCAATTTCGGAAGCACAGGTAAACTGGAGTGGAAACGCGTTATCGTTTGAGCTTTGTGTATATTTGTGACTAACTTTGTGTGCCTTAGTGTTTAACTTCGTGTGTCTTAGTGTCCAACTTCGTGTCCTTCGTGGATAAAAAGGATTTATATGACCATCACCCCTACCGACTTGATTGAAAAATTCTACACAGCCTTCCAAAAGCGAGATTATGCTGGCATGGCGGCGTGCTACCACCCGGAAATTGCGTTTCAGGATGAAGTGTTTACGTTGAAGGGAAAAGAGGCCCCGGCCATGTGGCACATGCTGTGCGAGGGCGGCAAAGATTTGGTGGTGACGTTCAGCGGCGTGGAAGCGAGCGAAACTACGGGCCGTGCGCATTGGGACGCGCATTACACTTTTTCCAGCACAGGCCGCAAAGTTCACAATATTATAGATGCCGAGTTTAAGTTCAAAGACGGGCTAATCATTGAGCACCGTGACCGTTTTGATTTTTGGCGCTGGTCACACCAAGCCCTTGGCCCCACGGGCCTGTTCTTGGGCTGGACGCCGCTGGTGCGCAACCGTGTTCAACGCACCGCCCGAGCGCGGTTGGATAAATTCATTCAGCAACATCCTGAGTACCGCTAAACCAATATGCCGGAATTGCCTGAGTTAGATGTAGTGGCCGAAGTGCTCAACCGCCGCGTGGTAGGGCAAACTATCATCGGCGTAGAAGTGATTCCGCCGGGCGGCATAATTGTGGTGCGCGATTTGACGCACGCGGGCTTGACCGAAACTTTAGCCGGACAAACCTTGAGCACGGTGACGCGGCGTGGCAAGTTCTTAATCTTCCAAGTCTCTAATTCCCCAATTTGCCTTGCCCTCAATCCCAAGCTTACGGGCCGCCTGCAGTTGGCCGCGCCCAAAGAAAAGAAAATGCCCAAAACGCACGTCATCTTTTCGCTTTCCGGCGGCGGGCAATTGCGGTATGTAGATCAGAAACAGATGGGGCAGTTGTACCTCACGGCGGATTTGGCGCAGGTGCCGGATTTTGCGGAGATGGGGCCGGAAGCGCTGGAAATTTCAGCGGTGGATTTCCGCGCGCGGTTGAAGCGGTTTTCTGGCGAAATTAAAAGCGCGCTTACGCAAAGCCGGTTTGTGGCCGGCATTGGCAACGCGTATGCGGATGAAATTTTGTGGGCCGCGCAGATTCATCCATACCGTCGCCGTGCATCTCTCACGCCGGAAGAATTAGAGCGGCTGTACGCCGCCATGCGCTCAACGTTGTTAGAAGCTACCGAGAAAGTGCGCGCTGAGATGGGCGAGAATATTCACTTAAAGCCAAGAGATTTTATGGCCGTGCACATGAAAACAGGCGAGCCGTGCCCGCGCTGTGGCAATCCAATTTCGCTGGTCAGCGCCAATCAACGCATCACCAATTTCTGCCGCACCTGCCAGCCGGGTGGGTTGATAAAGGGGATGTGAACAGGTAGCAGTGAACAGTAATCAATTCTCCAATTCTCTCTTATGCTAAAAACAGCTTACATCACCGGTGCTTCCGCAGGCTTGGGCGCAGAGTTTGCCCGCCAACTGGCCGCGCGTGGTTACAACTTAGTTTTAGTTGCCCGCCGCTTGGAGCGTTTAGAAACGC
The DNA here is from genome assembly GCA_016789245.1 of Anaerolineales bacterium. The sequence goes on along the minus strand of JAEURM010000225.1, from coordinate 279 downwards.
TGGCCGCTGAACTAAGGCAGAAGCACAACGTTCAGGCGGAGGCTTTGGCGGCGGATTTGGCAAACGGCGCTGATGTTGCGCGGCTGGCGGAACGTTTGGCGGCTGATAAAGATTTGGCCTTGTTGGTGAACAACGCTGGTTTTGGTTTGGGCGGCCCATTTGTGGATTCTGATGTTGAGCGGCAACTAGAGATGTTGGAAGTGCATGTGAGCGCAACCATGCGGCTCACGCGCGCCGCTCTGCCCGGAATGTTGGCGCGCCGCAGTGGGAACATCATCA
>JAEURM010000224.1 GCA_016789245.1 Anaerolineales bacterium | reverse complement strand
AACTCGGTGATGGTCAGATAATCAATAAAATCGTTATCGGCAGAAACTACCACGGCTAGCGCATCCGTGCCTACGCGGAATTCCAGCGGCTCACGGCCAATGGCCTTGCAGTTATCAATTTCTTCTTGCTTGATGGCGCGGGACGCGTTGGAAATATCCGTCTCACCGGCTTTGCAGAAGCGTTCAAAACCTGCGCCCGTGCCCACGCTATCCACTGTTACCGTACCCGCAAAACCTTCTTGCTCAAACAACTCCGCCATGCGTTCGGTGAGGGGAAACACGGTGGATGAGCCAGCCGTAATAATGTCACCTTCTACCGCGGCGGCATCCACAGCGGTAGCGCCGGTTCCAAACCAGAGGCGGCCATACGCGCGAGAAATTTCCTTCGCCGGAGCAGGGAAGTAGCCCACTTCGGTGATGTTGGCTTCCAAACTATCCAAATAGAACTTGACGAAGGCGGCCACTTGCGGCTTCTCTTGCATCACTTTCGCATCACTGTAGATGAAGAGCGGGCGGGCTAGCGGGTAGGTAGCGGCATCCACCGTCTCTTGGCTTGGCTCAACGACCGCGCTCACGTCATTGCCTTTGGCAACCGGCACAGCTTTTAATTTACCGGCTTCTTCTGCAAAGTAAGCATAACCAAAGTAGCCAATGGCGTACTTGGAGCCTTCCACACCTTGCGCTAATACGTTATCGTCTTCGCTGTATTGCGTGCCTTCCGAGTTGAGGATGGCGGCGCGGGCGGCGTCGTTATCATTGTTGTTGGCGGGCCGCATTACGGCTTCCACAAAATAGTCAAACGTACCAGAGTCCGTGCCCGGGCTAAAGCGTTGGATGGGCTCGGCGGGCCAACCGGCGCGCACATCCGCCCATGTGGCGGCAGTGGAGAATACGGCGGCCAATTCGGCCAACGTCAGCGCATCTACAAAATCATTGTCCGCGCTCAGCACTACGGCCAGCGCATCCGTGCCCACACGAAACTCAATTGGGTTGCGGCCGATGGCGGAACAGGCCGCAACTTCCTTGGCGTTGATGGCGCGGGAGGCGTTGGCAATATCGGTTTCGCCAGTCGTGCAAAAGCGCTCAAAACCCGCACCCGTACCGATGCTATCTACCGTTACACTGCCCGCAAAACCTTCTTGCTCAAACAGTTCGGCCATTCTTTCAGAAACGGGGAATACGGTTGATGAACCCGCCGTGATGATGTCACCCTGAACATCGGCCGGGGCCGCAACGCTAGGAAGCGTAATCGCACCTGCCGGAGCCTCGGTGGGGGAGGCGGCTTCTGTAGGAGCCGCCGCAGTGTTTTCCGGCGCGGTTGTATTGGCCGGGGCTTGGGTGTTGGTTACTGGAGCTTGTGTGGCGGCGGGAGCCGCACACGCGCTCACGGCAATGGCCAAAGCTAGTAAGCCTGACCATGCACTTTGAATTCTGGAATGAGACATTTCTTTTTCTCCTAGAGTTTTTTTATCAATAAGAACTTATCGTTGACAGTTCAAGCCTAACCAAAGCGAAGATTAAGTTTTTTTGACTTTTGCTGGTGCTGGATAAGCTGGACAAATACCGGTGATATTGAAAACGGCTGGAAACGGAGGGGAGCTATTTCCAGCCGTAGTGTGCGCATCACCTAACTCAAAAGCACGGATGTTGTGCTCAAACGGCTTTGAATTAAAGCGAAAACACGCACCCATTCGGCGGGCGCGTGTTTTCAAAGGAGGAGGAGAGCCTTACCCACTTACTTTAGGCGGTGAGAATTAAGCTTACCTAAACCTAGCCCCAATATTTGTTGAGAAACGCTCTGTAAGAACGCAAGAAGCGTTTAATTCTGCCGGGCTTCAAAGGCGGCAAGGCCCATGAGGGCTTGCTGGGTGCCGAGCGGCAAACCGGCGGGCAGGGCCACAACGGGCCGGTTGGTTTTGCGCGGCGTACGGCGGTGTTTGCGGGGCGTAATGGCAGGTTGAGATTTCTTCATGCCAAACAGCATAGCCCGCTTGAGTTAAGTTGAAGTTATGGGATGTTTAACTTTTGGTGTTGCGCTCGGGCTTAGGTTCTATTCCCTGCCTCATGCGCCAAAAGCGTGAAGGAGAAAGTGGTGCCTTGGCCGGGTACGCCGGTGCTTTCCACCCAAATTTTGCCGCCATGTGCCTCCACCACATGTTTGGCAATAGCCAGCCCCAAGCCGGTGCCATGCGTGGTGCGCGAACGGTCACCGCGATAAAAACGCTCAAACACGCGAGGCAAATCTGCACGCGCAATGCCCGGGCCAGTATCACTCACAGAAATTTGCACATCTCCATTACTGGCTTGTGCGCGCACCGTTACAGAGCCTTCCGGCGGCGTGAACTTGATAGCGTTGTGCAGTAAATTACCCAACGCTCGGTTAATTTTTTCGGCATCGGCCAGCGCACTTAAATCGGATGAAGTTTCAATCCGCAGGTGTTGGTGTTTGTGTTCGGCTTGCGGCTGTAGGCGCTGAACGGCTTCTAGCACAATCTGCTCCACCGGGGTGGGGAGCAGGCGCACCAGCACTTGGCCGGATTCAATCTGGGCTAAATCTAAAAGCTCCTGCGCCATTTGCTCCAACGCTTGCACTTCAGTATTGATTTTGGTGAGGGTGGCATCAGCATCGGAAGTGGTTCCGGCCAGCACACTTTCGGTGAGCAGGCGGATGGAGGTGAGCGGCGTGCGTAATTCATGGGAGATGTTGGCAATAAACTCGCGCCGCGCCCGGCCCAGCCGCTGTAACTCACTCAAGTCCCGCAGAATCAGCACCAAGCCGTGTGCGCCCGCCCGCGCCGCCCGCGCTCGGTGCGGCAAGCCATTGATGGAAAGTTGCCGGTCATCATCCTCACCGCCCGCCAGCACGTGCTGAACAAAATCATCCAACTCTACGGAGCGCGTGGCCGTCATCACGCTTTGGCCCACGGCGGCTTTGGGGCCACACAAGGTTAGTCCGGCAGAATTTAATTTTTGTACGGTTTGGTCTGGGTCAATCACCAACACGGCATCGGTGGCAATGTGTTTGAGGGCGGCCAGTTGCTCGGTGAGCCGCTCCAACTCACGCTTGGCGTTATCGGCGGCTTGCTCGGCGGCGTAGCGTTCCGTCTCGGCGCGTTCCACGCGGGCGCGCGCCCTCAGCCACAGGCCGCCCAACACCAGCACGGCCACTGCCAATCCGGCCACAATCAACCATTCCATCACACACTAGCTTTCAAAACGGTAGCCTACACCGCGCACGGTGGTCATGCGTTTGGG
>JAEURM010000223.1 GCA_016789245.1 Anaerolineales bacterium | reverse complement strand
AGCCGAACCCACCCGCGTGCAAGATTTGATGAAAGAACTGCCCGGCATGGAACTGGATGGCTCCGTCATCAAGCAAGTACACGCTGTGACGGGCCGCTATGATTTGATTGCCTTAGTAGAAAGCCCAACCCTCCAACAACTGGGCCGCTGAATTACTGAAGGGATTGCGGGCGCCGTGGGCGTTCGCCACACTGAAACCTGTTTGGTGGTATGGTAAAAGCAGGGTATTGGGGAAACAAAGGCAACAAGGGAAAGTGGGGAGAATTTATCACGCGCCGTTTCCCTTCTTTCCTGCTTTTCCTTGCTTTTCTTTCCGCCTGCTCCACCCCCAACCCAACCCCGCCGCCCAACTTTGGCGGCTTTGAACCGGAAACGCAAAAGCTAATTGATAACGCCGAGCGTGTGGCTTTTATTGTGCCGTTCTCCCATTGGGATACGGATTGGCATGAGACGTTTGCCGTGTATGGCCGCCGCACCAACGCCAACATTCAGGCCGCCATCAATATGGCACAGGCGGAGCCGCGCTTCCGGTACGCGCTAGAGCAGGTGGCGTTTGTAAAACACTTTTGGGAGAGTTTCCCCAACCAGCGGGAGGCATTGCGCGCGTTAGTACACAACGGCCAATTTACGTTTGCGTGGGCGGGCATCACTCAGCCAGAAACTTCTTTGGCCGCGCCCGCCGTACAAATGCGTAACTGGCAGATAGGCGCGCAATGGATTACGGAAACGTTTGGCGCGCAGTACGTGCCGCACACGGCGTGGCAATCCGATGCGTTTGGTAATTCCGCCGCGTTCCCACAATTTTTGCAAGCAGTGGACGTGCCTTACTTGTTCATTGGCCGCTGGCAACATCGCTGTGACCCAGACCATCAGGATTGTGTGCCACTGCCGTTGCACTTCTACTGGAAATCACCTGCTACCGAAGCGCGGGTACTGACCGCCTACGTGTTTTACTCCGATGCGTGGGGTGATATTTTCCGCGCGGGTGATGATGAGACGAAGCAACTGGAAGCCATTCAGGCTTACGTGGCCAAGCAGTTTGAGCGCACCACTTCGCGCTATGCCTTTATCCCCATGGGCTTTGATTTTCTCAGCCCGCTCCCGCAACTTATGCGGCTGGTGGATGCGAACAACGCCAGCGCGGCCACTAAGTTTGTGGTGAGTGACCCGGAAACGGCGTTCAAGTATTTGGCCACGCAAGACCTGCCGGAATTTGAAGTTGACCTGAACCCGATTTGGCAAGGCTTTTACGGCTCGCGGCCGTACGCCAGAATTGCGGATAAGGAGAGCGAATACTATCTCACGGCCAACGCCAAGTTTGGTGGTGACTCTAGCGCGTGGTACACGGCCACTTTTAGCGCCCACTATGACAATATTGCGGCGGTGAGTTTTGATACTGTGTGGGAGACCGCGCAAAAGCCACGCTTTGAGCAAACGGTGCTAACCGCCGCACAAGATTTGGCGCACACGTTGGCGGGCCATGCGGCGCAAACTAATTCAAATGTGCTCATTTTTAACCCCAGCGCGTGGGCGCGGAGTGAAGTTGTGGAAGTGTGGGATGAGAACGTGTTAGCCGGATGGCCCCATCAGCCGCTGAGCGGCGGCGGCGCGGCTATTCGCGTGGAAGCCGTGCCCGGTGTGGGTTGGTCTGAAATCTCAACCGCCAGCGAAGTGCCGCCCGTCACCGTATCTCAAACCGCCAGCGGCATCACCCTCAGCAACAATTTGGTTACGGTTGAAATGGATGCGGCGCGCGGCGGCACGTTCTCAATTCTCCAAGCCGCCAATTCTCAAAATGTTCTCAGTGGCCCGGCGGATGATTTAACTTACTGGGCGGATACGGGGGATATTTACGGCGCGCGCTTTGGCGAAATGGTGGCCCGTGCTAGCCAAACGCCAGCCCAGCTCACGGTGCTGGAAGAAGGCCCGCTCCTAACGCGGGTGCAAGCGGCGTTTACGCTGGGCGGCCAGCCCGTTACCAAAACGGTTACGCTCCGCGCCGCCAGCCCGTATGTGGAAGTGGCGCTCACGCTCAAGGCTCTGCCAGAAACCAGCGCGGTGGTGCACATCCCCACTAACTTGCAAACCCAGCAACGCACGGATGATGTGGGGTTTGGCCCGATGACGCATGAGTTTGATGCCCAGCCGATTACGCCGGGGGATATTACTTACCGCCGCAAAATTTTTTACCCCACCATGTATTGGACGAACGTGAGCGACGCCAACGCCGGGCTGACGCTGATGACGCACGGCTTACAAGGCGTGGGCGGCGTAAATGAACTCAGCCTGCTGTTGGTGCGCTGGGTGACGGATAAAGACGGCGAAGGCCTGACGGACCCGGATTATCACACTTTGCATTACGCATATTTGCCGCACGGCGCTGAGGCGCCGGGGTGGAGCACAGTGGCGCAACGCGCGTATGAATTCAATCAGCCGCTCATCCCGGTGTGGCGGGCGGGCCAAGCGTTCGCCGTTCAGCTTCCGTTTCAGGCTGAGCTTTTTTCTGTTACTAATCCGCCTCAGCCCGCCGCGCTTCCCGTTTTGCGTATTTCGGCCAACGAGATTCTGGCGGACGTTTTGCCCATCAATGGCCAACTGCACGCCTTCACCTTGAACTACGATTCAAGCCTAGCGGCTGGCCGCTGGCTTACACCCCTAACCCCTAATCCCTAAAAAACATGCCGCCACTCCCTTGGAAAACTCTCACCACGCGCGAAATTTACAAAAACAAATGGATGCGCTTGCGCGAAGATATTGCCGAGATGCCCAATGGCAAAACTACTTTGTACGGCGTGTGTGAGTTTGGGCAGTGTGTGGCCGTGCTCCCGTTTGTGGATGCGGAGCATGTGCTGATGGTGCGGCAGTATCGCTACACGCACCAAGAGAACCATCGGTGGGAGATGCCCAGCGGCGGCATTCATGCCGGCGAGACGCCAGAGCAGGCCGCCCAGCGTGAGCTGATGGAAGAATCTGGTTACGGCGCGGGCCGTTTGGAAAAAGTGAGCACGTACTACACCACCAAATCCGTAACGGATGAAATTGGCCATTTGTACTTGGGCTATGAACTCACGCCCGCCGAGTTGCCACCGGACGATACCGAGTTTTTCGAGCGCGCCGTTCTGCCGTTTTCTGAAGTGTTGGAGCTGGTGAAGGCCAGCGAAATCCGCGATAGCATGACGGTGATTGCTGTACTCCATGCGGCTTTGCAGAGGGCTAAAGCTTAGGCGTCACTGCGAGCCACTTGTGCCCGTAAGGGTAAGCAG
>JAEURM010000222.1 GCA_016789245.1 Anaerolineales bacterium | reverse complement strand
CAATCACTTCAAAGCTCACAATATCACCGCTATAAATGTACGGCTCCGGGTGGAGAATGAGATTGGCGGCAGACCAAACGGCTGAAGTGGAAGCAGTGGGCGCGGGTGTGGCGGAAGGCGGCGGCAGGGTGGCCGTGGGCACCGAGGTGCGCGTGGGCAGTGGGGCTAGCGGCGTGGGCGGGCGCGCGGTGGGCGCAAAAGTATTACACGCTAAAACAAAAAATAATAGAAACGGCAAGCCGCGCTTCATCGCTAAATTATAACGTGGGTTGGATTGGGAGGTGTTGAAACACGGATAAACACGGAATTAACAGGAAGAACACTGCGTTCCGTGTTTGTCCGTTAAATCCCGTGCCATTCGTGTTGACTTACTCACGGCTTGGGCGTGTTAGATGGTGATGGCCCGCTGTTGCCGCCATCGCCATGGTCATCATCATCATGGTTGTCGTTGTTATCGTTCCCACCATTATCGTTGCCATTGTCATCATTGCCATTATCGTTACCGTTGTCATTTCCGTCATCTGTACCGGAAGGTGGCGGCGTGGACGTGGGCAGAACCAACGTGGGCGTGGCGCTGGCCGTACGCGTCACTGTTGGGCTGGCCGTGCGGCTGGGTGATGGCGTACGGGTGGCTGTGCGAAGCAGAGTAGCTTCAAGAGTAGCGGTAGCGCCGGTGGTGAGCGTGGCCGTGGGCGTAGGTGTGGGCGTCACGGTTAGGGTGGGCGTGGCCGTCACTTCGTTTTGGGCTTTGCGCAACAGCCGCAAGCTCAACGCCAGCAGAGAGCCATCCGTTTGCGTGCGGGCGCGCGCGGCCACTTCATCACCCACCGTAAAGCCGGTTTGCAATGTAGCCGGCACACGGATGGGCAGGCTGGCAATCACCCACTGCTCGCCGCTGGTTTGCGCAATCACGCCGGTAAATTCCACTTCAGCTTCTCGCCGCTGTTCCAGTAGGGCCTGAATTTCTGCAATGCGGCGCTGATTGAACTCGGCTTGCAGTTGCAGGCGTTGCGCCTCAGCCGCCAAACTTACTTGGGCTTGCTCCACCACGCGTTTGAGGGGGTACAACGCCTCACCCGGCAAGGCCGAAGCCGAGGCCGCTGTAACGCCCCAGCCCCCCAGCACCACCGCCAGCAAAAACGCCGCTAAGCGTAGGCTGTAAGAGAGCGTGGGCCACCACGCCAGCAGGCCAGTGCGTTTCTGTTTAAGTTCCCGCGCCAGCGCAAGGAAGCGCTGGCGGCTGGCTTCTTCACTTTGGTGGGGCACGCGCAAAATCTCGGTGGGCCGTGCGGCTTGGGCGGCCAGCAACATGGGCCGCAGTTCAGCGGCCAGGTGCGGGTAACGGGCCAGCACACTTTCCAGCGAGGCCCCAGCCTCCGTGGCACTCAGGCACTCATCAAAAGCGCGGAACAATTCATCGCTCATAGCGCCACCTCCCCAATCTTCAATACGCGCTTGAGCGCTTCTACCGCGCGGAATTGCAGAACGCGCACGGCGTTGGGCGTTTTGCCCATCACGCTGGCCGTTTCTTCCACAGAGAAGCCTTCCGCAAACCGCAACGTGAGAGCGTGTTGCTGTTCACGTGTGAGGTGGCGCATGGCGGTTTGCACTTGCGTCCGTTGCCAGTTGAACTCGGCTTCGGCGGCGGGCGTGCTGGGGGCGGCTAGGCTTTCATCCAATTCGGCGCTTTCCCGTGGCGCGGCGCGGAAGTAATCGGCCACCAAATTATTGGCTACACCAAACAACCAACCGCGTACGGTGGTTTGCGGCGCGCGGCCGCCGTGGAGGGCATCTAATAAGCGCATAAATACTTCGCTGGCCACATCTTCAGCCACTTCGGCTCGGCTAGTGCGGTACAACGCGTAACGGTAAATCTCAGCATAGTAGTGGGTGTGAATTTCACTGAGGGCGCGCTCGTCCAACTGGCGGGCGCGCTCCAGTAAAGCTCTCTCGTCCGGTGTTTCTGGCATGAAGCGAAGTATAGCGGCAAGGATAAAAGATTTCTGACCGCGCCAGTCTACAAACCACGGACGCGGTCACAAGTTTCAGGCGGCTGGTAATTGGCTCAGGGGCGTTAGTTTAGTCATCGCCGCCTTTGCCCTTGCCAGAATCGTTGTCGTTACCACCACTCCCGGAATGGTCATCGTCATCATCGCCATTGCCGTTGCCAGAGTGGTCGTCATTGCCGTTGCCGTTATCGTTGTTGTTGATATTGGTGTTTGCATTGTCGTCGTTGCCGTTATCGTTATTGTTGATGTTGGTATTCGCGTTGTCGTCATTGCCGTTGCCGTTGTCATTGTTGTTGATATTGGCGTTGTCATCGCTGTCATTGCCATTGCCGTTATCGTTGTTGTTGACGTTGGCGTTGGCGTTGTGGTCGTCGTCATTGCCGTTACCGTTATCGTTGTTGTTGATATTGGCGTTAGCGTTGTCATCGTTGCCGTTGCCATTATCATTGATGTTGTCATTGGCGTTATCGTCATTCCCGTTTTCATTGCTGTTGCCGTTTATACCGTCATCATCGCTGTGGCGGGCCGTTACCACCACCAAAGAGCCATCTTCCTGCACGCGGGCTTCTACTTTGATGGTGTCACCTACCTGAATATCGTTCTCAATTTCAGATTGGGCCTCCACGCGGATAGTGTGCTCTTCCACTTTCAGGGTAGTGGGTTCCAATTGTTGCACCGTGCCCGTAATTTCCACTTTGCCAGAGTCATCCACAGCGGGTGCGGCGGGGCCAAAAGCGTTGGGCAGGCTAAGCGGTGAGCAAGCCGCGCTGAGCACAGCGAAAATAGCGAGGCCACTCATCAGTAAGCGTTTAGGGTAAGTTGAGAGTTTCATGGTTGTTCCTTTAAAGATTTGTTATTTGCGGGACGCAGATTTCGCAGATGGGCGCAGATTTTCTTAGTTAGTTGCATCCGCGTTTATCAGCGTTCATCTGCGTCCTAAAAGCGTTGAACTACTTGATTTTGAAAATCACTGCTTCATCATCACGGTAAACCTCCTGCAAACCAGCATCCTCCGCCGCGCGTTGGAGGAAGCCGTCATGCTTCAGGTCTGAGAAGACGTACTCAGCGCCAAAGCGGGTAACGATGGCCGTGCTAGGCGCTTCTACTTTGCCGCGCGTAATGGCCACCCACTCGTCATACAACTCACCGTCATACAACTGCATGTAGGTTGGATCCAAACCAATGGTGTAGGTGTTGGTGAAGTTGTAAAAGAATAGGCGCGGGAAGTCATCCCAATCCGTTTGGAAGATGCGGCTCCCGGCCGG
>JAEURM010000221.1 GCA_016789245.1 Anaerolineales bacterium | reverse complement strand
AAGCCAGCGCAACCGGTTTTTGCGTTTCGCCTAAGGTGAGCACACCATAGCCTCTTTGCCACGCAAAGTTTCCGGCAAAGCCCCCATCGCGGTTTAAATCATGTGAACTAGCGCCTTTGAGATGTTTGACAATATGGGCAACTGCATGCCGCGGAGGAATGGCGACCAACAAATGCAGGTGCTCTGTCCAGCCATTCACGGCGTACACATAGGTATTAAGCTCGGCGGCTTTGGCAATGAGATAAGGGAACAAGCGCGCTTCAACACTGGGCGTGAGCAATGGGCGGCGTTCATCCGTCGCCCAAACAAGATGATAGTAAGTGCGCCAAAAAGTCATCTCGCCTCCTAAAAACAGGAAACGCGCTTAAGCGCGTTTAGCGTATCAGCCAATGAATTCATTCATTGGCGCAGGGCCTAATCAAAAAAGTCTTCATCGCCTGCGGGCAAGTATTTCTGCGCTTTATCAATGATGAAGTTCACGCCGAGGCCGGGTTTATGCCACACATCAATTAGGCCGTTCTGGATGATGGGGTTGGGCAAGCCTTCAATAATTTCATACCACCAACTTGGTCGGCCCAGCGGATACTCAAACGCGATGTAGTTTTCGGGCAGGGTGGCACACACTTGCACCAGCGCGGCCAAGCCAATCAGGCCATCAAAAATGCCGTGCGGGGCCATGAGGATGCCGTGCAAATCCGCGTACTCGGCCACCCACTTCAACTCCGCCAAGCCGCCAATATCTTCTGGGTCTGGGCCAATAATGCGCACGGCGTGCTTCTCAATTAAATCTTTGAAGTTCTGGCGCAAATAAATCTGCTCGCCGGTATGAATGGGCGTGGAGGTGCTTTGCGTCAGCTCACGGTACACATCCGCCAGCGTGTACGGCACGTAATCGCCCGTCAGCATATCTTCCAGCCACATCACATTTAGCGGCTCTAAAGCCCGCGCCAGCCGAATGGCATCCGGCAACATCCAGCCCGGCCCGCAATCTAGCGCCAAGCCCACTTCATCACCCAGCACGCTCTTCATGGCTTCCACACAGGCAATGATGTGCTTCAGCCCGCGCTCGGTGAGTGGGCCACGGTTAGCGTGCGGCGCTTCAATGCCGCCCGGCAGTTGCCGCCCATCGGCGTAGAAAAAATTGCTGGGCGTAGCGCGCACTTCACCGTGGAAAAAATCTGGCACTTGGTACGGCATGGCGCTGTGAAAGGCAATGCCCGCCTTGATAATGCGAAAGCCTTCCGGCGCGGCTTTCATCTTCGCCATGTTCTCCGCATAATCTTCCGGCGTACTGCCGCTCATGGGGAAGCGCACCGCGCCGTTGTACGCGCGCACTTGGTCTCGCACTTTGCCGCCCAACAATTTGTAAACGGGGATGCCGGCCGCTTTGCCCGCAATATCCCACAGCGCCATTTCAATCGCGCTCACCGCCGCGCCCCACGGCTTAAAGCTCCCCAGCCGCCGAATTTTGCGCATCACGCTTTCCACGTTGGTGGGGTCTTCACCTAACAAATATTTTTTGTAGTGCAGAACAAACGGCTTGAGATAGGGCTTAGTGTTCTCGCCTTGGCCGAAACCGTCAATACCTTCATCGGTCACAACGCGCACAACCGAGTTTTCGCCAATCACCGCGCACTTCAAATCAATAATTCGCATGAGAGTTCTCCGAGGGATGGGATGTGCGGCGGATTATATACCCCTCCAAAGTTAGGTAGAAAAACATTTCGGTTGGCGCATGTGCCCAATTCGCATCTCTCCTAAAGTTGGGCAACAAAAGGAAGCATGATGAAAACTAAACTGATTTTGGCTTTGTTCAGCTTCGGCTTGATAACGGCTTGCGCCAGCGCCACGCCCGCCGCCCTCACGCCCAAAGTAATTTCGGGCGCGGGAGATATTACGGCGGTGGTGGAAGAGTACCGGAACTTGCTTGGGGCCGATAACGGCGGTGAACCCGTTTCGCCCGGCACAGGCCGCCGTGAAATTAACTGGGATGGTTTGCCAGATGAGTTGGCGGCCCCCAATGATTACGCGGCTGATTTATTCAATTCAACCACCGCGCCCCGCGCGCGCGGCATTGTGTTGAATACGGAGGCGGGCGGTGTTTTGCAAGTCAGTGCTGATGCGGATAACGCCAGCGGCACTCTGCCTCGCTTTGGCCATCTCAACCCCACGTACGCTGAAGCCTTCCAAACCTTCAGCGCCGAGCGGCTGTTTTCACCGGTGGGCAGTAACATTGTAGATGCCACGTTTTTTGTGCCGGGCACGCAAACACCGGCGGCCGTGCGTGGCTTTGGCGCGGTTTATACAGATGTAGATACCGAACACACGGCGTTTGAGTATTTTGATCAGGCTGGCAAATCGCTCGGCCAATTCGCCGTGCCCCTCTCCAACAATGGCTTATCCTTTTTGGGCGTGGCCTTTGATGAGCCAATTGTGGCCCGCGTGCGCATTACCTACGGCACCGTAAAGCTTGGCCCGGATGATAGTGCTGAAAATGATGTGGCGGTGATGGATAACTTCATCTATGGCGAGCCAGTAGCCATAACGCCGTAACTCTCATCTCTCTACCCTCCGTTTCTATTCATAACTCCCGCCTCGGCGGGAGTTTGCGTTTGCCTAAACGCCGCCTTCAAGCATGTCTCCTACTTTTTAGATGCTATTTGTCATGGTTAATTCACGTCAATCAACGCTAGAGCCAAACGGCGCAACCGTATATGCTGGGCGCACATTCTGCAAGGAGAATAAAAGATGTTACGAAACGTATGGAACCGTTGTTTAGGGTTAGGGGTGTTAATGAGTGTGCTGTTAGCGGCTTGTGCGCCTGCCGCCACACCTGCTCCCGCGCCCACCGAGGCCATGATGATGGATATGAGCGGCATGAGCGAGGCACCCACCGTGCCAGCCGGCTTGGCTTACGCTGAAGGCCAAGAAATTCGGTTTATTCACACCGAAGTTTCCGATGCGGAGATTGGCAAGCTGTTAACCGATATGATGAGTTCACCCGTTCTCGTGGTGCCCTCATTGGCCCAAGTGCCAGAGAGCGCCTTGGCCAAAGTCTATGTATTTAGCAACGGCCTAAAAGGCATGGGGCCACTGGGCTTTCAGCCGGATGTTTTTGATAACCCGCCGGGCACCGAGGGCTATACCCCTTTGCGCGCCCTGTATGTAGTGACGTGGAAAGACGAGGCCACAGCCCGTGAGCTAAAAGCCGAAGCCGAAGTTTTGGCGGCGGAGACCGCGGGCGAGGTAACGATTGAACGCCAACCGGTAGTGATTAACATGCCCTTTGTGCAG
>JAEURM010000220.1 GCA_016789245.1 Anaerolineales bacterium | reverse complement strand
GGCAAAATTGTCAGCCGCGTCACCAGTGATACGCAAGCCTTCTCGCAAGTGGTGGTGCTGACGATTGATTTGCTCAGCCAACTTCTGCTAGTTTTCATCATGGTGGGCTATCTGTTCACCATCAATATCCAGTTAACGTGGATGGCACTGGCCGTGGCCCCGTTGTTTATTCTGGCCACCATGGGCTTCCGCCGCATCGCGCGGGATACTATCACCCAAAGCCGCCGCGTCAGCGCCGAGGTGAGTTCACTGATTCAAGAAACAGTGGCCGGCATCAACGTGGCTAAAACCTTCCGCCAAGAACGCGCCATTTACGATACGTTCTTAGGCGTCAACGAGCAATCGTTCCGCATCAACCGCCGCACCGGCTACGTGTTCAGTTCCATCTTCCCTATCCTCAACATTTTGGCCGGTATTGGCACGGCCTCACTGGTGTACTTTGGCGGGCAAACGGTGTTGGGCGGCGGGCTGAGCGCGGGCCAATGGTATTTGTTTATTCAAGGCATTGGCTTGTTCCTGTTTCCGCTCACCAGCATTGCTTCGTTCTGGAGCCAGTTCCAATTAGGCCTCGCGGCGGCGGAGCGTGTGTTTGCACTGCTAGATGCCGAGCCGAAAGTAGTGCAAACGGATAATCAGACGCTACCGGGCGTGCAGGGTGAAATTAAGTTTAGCGGCCTAGATTTTGCCTACAACCCAGAAGAGCCAGTGCTGAAGAATTTTGCACTCACCATTTCGGCTGGAGAAACGCTAGCGCTGGTGGGGCACACCGGCTCCGGCAAATCGTCCATCGGCAAGCTCATTGCGCGCTTTTATGAATTTCAGGGCGGCCAATTACAAATTGATGGGCATGATATCCGCGCGCTGGATTTAGCGACGTACCGCGCGCATCTCGGCATTGTGACGCAATCACCGTTTTTGTTTGATGGCACTGTACGCGAGAATATCCGTTACGGGCGGCCCACAGCTAATGATGCGGAAGTGGAAGCGGCGGCGCGGCAAGTGGGCGGCGGCGATTGGTTGGATAGTCTGCCACAAGGCCTAGAGACGCACGTGGGCGAGCGCGGCGGCTCACTTTCCATGGGCCAGCGGCAGTTGGTGGCCTTAGCGCGTGTGCTTCTGCAAAATCCGTCTATCTTTATTTTGGATGAAGCTACGGCCAGCGTTGACCCGCTGACGGAAACCTTGATTCAAGAAGGGCTGGATACGGTGATGAAGGGCCGCACATCCATCGTCATTGCGCATCGGCTATCCACCATTAAGCACGCGCACCGCATCATTGTTCTGCGCAAAGGGGAAATTTTGGAGCAAGGCACGCACCACACCCTGTTGGCGCAAGGCGGCCACTACGCCGAGTTGTACAACACCTACTTCCGCCACCAAAGCCTAGAATACATTGATGCGCGGGTGAATTAATCAGACCAGACCTCGGAGGTGGACGCGAATAGGGTCTACAAAAATTGCCCGGCTTGCCGCGCCCACCTCCGAGGTCTCAAGTTTTGCGCGGCTCCCATTGCACCAGCGCCGCCGCGCCGATGATGAGCAGAGCGCCCAACCACTGCACGCCGCTCATGCTCTCGCCCAATAACGGAATAGCGGCCAATGCCGTAATCACCGGCTCCAGCGTAGCAATCAGCGAGACGACGCTGGCGGGCAAGTAACGCAAACTCAGCGTATACAAGCCAAAACCCACCAGTGACGGGCCAAGCGCCAGCACCAACAAAATCAGCCAGCCATCCCACGCCGCGCCCATGCTAAACGCGGTTGCGGGCGTTTGCGTGAGCGCCATGGCCGCCGCCGCAAACAAAAAGCCGTAGCCCGTCACCGTCCATGCGCTGGAAAAACGGCCCGCGCTCCAGCGGCCCAATAAGTTGTAAACGGCAAACGCCAAGCCAGAAGCCAAGCCGATTAAAATGCCGAGCGGATTCACTTGCCACGTTTCTGGCAGGTAGGCGTTCACCACCAACGCACATCCTACCAAACTCAACAGCACGGCCACACCTTTGCGCCAAGTAAGCGCTTCTTTGAGAACGAGCGCGGCCAGCAACACTGTGAACGCCGGTGAACTGTACGCCAACACGGTGGCTACCGAAGCGCCGTTGAAATCTACGCTGTAGGTAATGAGCGTGTTGAAAATGGCAAGGCCAACAAAACCGTACACAATAAAGAAAGAAAAATCACTGCGGCGTAAACGCAAAGCCGATGGTTGGACAAAGACCAACGCCACCCACACCGCCACACCCATAAACAACGCTCGCCAAAATGTAAGCGTGGTGGGCGTGATGGCATAATTCTCCAACAGGTAGCTCATGAAGATACCCGTAAAGGCCCACGCCGTTATACCGATGAGGGCGATGACCGTGCCGCGCGTTTGGGGGGACATTTTTGGGAGGGTATTGGGAGAAAGTAAGCGGGTGAACGGGTGAGAACCATGAAATTCCCACCCGCTCACCCGCCCATCCGCTTACCTGCAACAAAGACTAGCGCGTTAGCTTGCGATACGTAATACGGTGTGGCCGTTCGGCATCAATGCCCAAACGCTTCTTACGGTCAGCTTCGTAATCGCTATAGTTGCCATAGAAAAAGCGAATTTGGCTATCGCCTTCAAACGCCAAAATGTGCGTGGCAATCCGGTCTAAAAACCACCGGTCATGGCTCACCACAATGGCACAACCGGCAAACTCTTCCAGAGCTTCTTCCAGCGCGCGGAGGGTGTTTACGTCCAAGTCATTCGTTGGCTCGTCCAGCATCAGCACGTTGCCGGCGTCTTTCAGCATTTTGGCCAAGAGCACGCGGTTGCGCTCACCGCCGGAAAGCACACCCACCTTTTTCTGCTGATCTGGCCCAAGAAAATTGAAGCTGGCCACATACGCGCGTGAATTCATTTTGCGCTCACCCAGCACTATGGTATCCGCGCCGCCGGAAATTTCTTCCCAGACGTTTTTCTCGGCGTCCAATGAATCACGCAGTTGCTCCACGTAAGAAAGTTTTACAGTTTGCCCAATGCTCACCGCGCCGCCATCCGGCTTTTCTTGCCCCACAATCATTTTCAGAAACGTGGTTTTGCCCGCGCCGTTGGGGCCAATAACGCCCACAATGCCGCCCGGCGGCAGAGTCAAATCAAAATTCTCCATCAGCAATTTATCGCCGTAAGCCTTGGTCACGGCCTTAAAGTCAATCACCACATCGCCCAAACGTGGGCCGGGCGGAATATAGATTTCCAGTTCTTCGCGCCTTTGCTCGGATTCTTGCTCCAGCAATTTTTCATACGCCGTTACGCGCGCCTTGCCTTTGGATTGCCGCGCCTTAGGAGACATGCGGATCCATTCCAACTCGCGCTCCAGCGTCT
>JAEURM010000021.1 GCA_016789245.1 Anaerolineales bacterium | reverse complement strand
GATGCGGTGAGCTGGCTAGTAGCAAGCGCATCACGCGCAGTTGCTCATAGCTCACACGGCCTTGCAGTTCATCAAAGATGGGTTTCAGGGCTTGTGGGCCGTGTTTGGCAAAGGCGGCGCGTACCGCTTGCTCCTCCGCTTCCGGCAGTTGGCACAAGGCGCGCAGTTCACCGTTATCCGCCCGCAACGTGTGGCCGGCGGAAATGTAGCGGGATAAATGCTCCAAAATGGTTTCCAGCGCAACGTTGTACTGCGTTCGTAAAACTTGCATGCTGGCCCCGCCGTTGTACGCTTCGCTCACCACCATGTAGCGCCGTCCGGCGTCACTTTTATCACGTGGGTTGTGCTTTTTCTTCTCCGCCAATTTGTGCTTGGCGCAATACGCCTTTATCACCGTCAAAAACTTATCGCCGTAATCGTGCAGTTTCACTTGCCCCACGCCAGAGATGGTGAGTAGGCTTTCATCAGATTGTGGCAAGTAGGCGGCCATCTCCACCAACGTTTTATCCGAAAAGATGACGTACGGCGGCACACCCACTTGGTCGGCCAAGGCTTTGCGCTTTTGGCGCAAAAGTTCAAACAACGCGGTTTCATATTCCAACTCGCCGCGCGGCGTTTTCGCGGCCCGCACCCGTTCAGCGGGTTGCAGTTGCCCCATAATCACACTGCGCTTTTTCAGCGCGTCCACCGCCAGCGGCGTTAGGCTCAACGTGCGAAACTCACTCTCTTGCCGCAGATAGCCCATCTGCGTTAGTTGGCGGGCTAAGTGCATCCACTGCTTTTCCGTCAGCTCCAGCCCAATGCCGTACGTGGAAAGTTCTTGGTGGCCGTTGCCCAGTACCTTTTCATTTTGTGAGCCGCGCAAAACATCCACCACATGTTTGGTCCCAAAGCGCTCGCCGGTGCGCTTCACGCAGGATAAAAACTTCTGCGCCGGAACAGTAATGTCTTCCAGCTCCGGCGGCGCGGCGTTGCAGTTATCACAGTTATCGCACTTGGCCTCGGCGTAGTTTTCGCCGAAGTAACCCAACAGCGGCTTCCGGCGGCAGGTACGCTCATCTTCCGCATAGCGCACAATGGCGTCCAAATGTTGCTTGGCCACTTGCCGCTCATTCCCTTCCTTCTGGTTCACAAAATAGTTAAGCTTGGCTACATTACTATAACTGTAGAGCAGTAAGCACTGTGCGGGCAGGCCATCGCGCCCGGCGCGGCCAATTTCTTGGTAGTAACCTTCTATGCTTTTGGGCAAATCAAAATGAATAACAAAGCGCACGTTGGGCTTATTGATGCCCATGCCAAAGGCGATGGTGGCTACCATGATTTGCGCATCATCACGAATGAAGGCTTCCTGATTGCGGCGGCGCACATCATCTTCCAACCCGGCGTGGTACGGGCGCACGGCTAAACCGCGCCCGGCCAAATGCGCGGCCAGTTCATCCACTTGTTTGCGCGAGAAACAATAAATGATGCCGG
This sequence comes from Anaerolineales bacterium, assembly GCA_016789245.1. The sequence continues at coordinate 12,768 of JAEURM010000021.1, read as the reverse complement.
ATTGGTCTTGGAAGCGCTCTAAAAATAGTTCGGTTTGCCGCACCGCATCCCGCTTGGCCATTACTTCAATGTACAAGTTGGCGCGGTTGAAGGAAGCGATGAACTCATTGGCTTGCGAAAACCCCAAACTCTTGTTGATATCGGCGCGCACGCGCGGCGTGGCCGTAGCCGTCAACGCCATACACACCGCTTGCGGGTAGCGCCGCCGCACATCGGCCAATTGGCGGTACTCTGGCCTAAAATCATGCCCCCACTCAGAGATGCAGTGCGCTTCATCAATCACTAACAGCGCTACTTGCAATTCATCTAGCAGGGCAAACGTGCGCGGCGCTAGCAAAGTTTCCGGCGCAACGTACAGCAGTTTGGCTTCGCCGTTGCGAATGTGCTCCATGTTGGCCGCGTACGCTTGTGGGCTGAGCGTGCTATTGAGAAACACGGCTGGCACACCCGCCGCCCGCAATTGTTCCACTTGGTCTTTCATCAGCGCAATCAGTGGGGAAACCACCACCGTCAGCCCTTCCACCAGCAGTGCGGGAATTTGGTAACACAGGGATTTGCCGCCGCCGGTGGGCATCACGGCTAAGGTATCGCGCCGCGCTAATACATTCTCAATCACTTCGCGTTGAAGCGGCTTAAAACTATCGTAGCCAAATGTATTTTTGAGAACGGCGGCTGGGGAAAGTGAATTTAACACGGATAAACGGATTGGAACGGAGGCTGGAGGTGACTGGGCGAATTATTTTAGGAAAGTCTGCATCGCAAGTGAAAACAAAAACTCCCTTACCAAGTCTTTGGGACGAAGTAAGGGAGTACAGTCGGGGCGAGAGGATTTGAACCTCCGACCCCTTGCACCCCATGCAAGTGCGCTAGCCGGGCTGCGCCACGCCCCGAAGTGCCGCAGGATTATAACAGCCCACTCGCCGTTTATCAAACATGCGTGCCTGTAAAATAGCACCGTGTTCAAAAACTCCACGCCCCGCTTGTGGGAACTTGGCCTGTGTGCGGCGCTCATCATGCTCTTCTTTTGGAAGCTGGCCTTCACCAATCTGATTCTGGCGCGGGGGGATATTTTTCTTTACTTTTATCCGTATTGGGATGCGCGTGCGGAAGCTTTGCTGGCGGGCCGCCTGCCGCTGTGGACACCGGATGTGTTTATGGGTGCGCCGTTCTTGGCCAACCCGCAAACGGGCGTGCTCTATCCCTTCAACTGGCCGCTGGCTTTCTTCTCCGCGCCGGTGGCCGCCAAAATCTCGATAGTGTTTCACGCCATGCTGGCCGCGCTGGGCGCGCAAGTTTTTGTGCGGCGGCGCTTGGGCCTTTCCGCGCCTGCTGGCCTGCTGGCGGCAGTGCTGTTTGCGTGCGGCGGTTACTTTGTGGCGCAGGCGGAACACATCAATCAGTTTCAGGCGCTGGCGTGGTTTCCGTTTTTGCTGGTTGTAGCCAGTGGCAACGATTATTGGTTACGGGTTATTGCGCGGCTGGCCGCAATCATTGCTCTGCAAATTTTGGCCGGGCACACCCAAAGCGTTTTTATCTCTCTTACTGGCCTTGCAATCTATTCATTAATCAGCAATCAGAAATCAGCCATCAAGAATTCTCTAATAACTAATTCTCTAATTCTTTCTTTTTCAATTCTCTTCGCTCTTCTTCTCGCCGCCGCTCAGCTTTTACCCACGTTGGAACTGCAACGTGAATCACTCCGCAGTGGCGGCCTGCCGTGGCGTGAAGCCGTTTCTTTTTCACTAGACCCGCGTTTGTTGGCGCGTGTACTTTTGCCCGGCCACTCGCGCGGCTTGTTCACGGAGTTTGTGGCGTACGTGAGTGTTTTAGGTTTGGGTTTGGCCGCAATAGGGGTGGGGCGCTCACGTGAGCGGGCAGCTTTGCTCGTTTTAGTTTTGGTGGGCTTGGGCTTTGCGTTCGGTGCGTTCAACCCACTGTACGCCGCGTTGGCTAATTTTCCACCCCTCAACTTGTTCCGCGTCCCGGCGCGTTGGCTTTTTCTGTTTGCGTTTGGCGTGGCGTGCTTGGCGGCTTATGGCTTAGAAGCTCTCCAAAACTCAAAGCGGTGGAAACTCCTTGCCCCTCTTTCACTTTTTCCTTTAGTTTTTCTTTCAGCCACACTCATCCCGCCCGGCGAAACTGGCCCGCTAGGCTTGCCCGCGCTGGTGGATTGGACGCTATGGCTTGCACCGTTGGCCGCACTGGGCTTTGTTTTAGGTTGGCCCGTTGTACGCCGCTGGCAAACCGAATTAGTGGTGGCGCTAGTCTTCGCAGAACTTTTTCTCGCCGCGCAAATGTTGCCTATCAACCGCCTCACCGCGCCGGAAGCGTACGGCTCCATCCGGCCCACCATGACGCAACTTCTAGCTACAAACAACCAATCACCGCCCGCGCGTTTTCTTTCCGCCTCCGCCCTGCGCTTTGACCCGGGCGATTTGGCCGAACTAAAAAGTTATTTAGAGCCGCAATTGCCGCCCGATGCAGTTTACGATTTCATCATTGCCACCAAGCACAAAGAAGTGCTCTCGCCTAATTTGCCGCTGGCGTGGGGCGTGCCCGCCGTGGATGGTTTTGATGGCGGCGTTTTGCCTTTGCGCCACTACGCCGCTTTCACCCAACTGTTCACCGGTGAGTTTTCCGCCGATGGCCGCTTGTGCGAAAACATCACCGCCACGCCCAGCAACCGTTTGCTCAGCCTCGTCAATGCGCGTTGGCTCCTCACAGATAAAGTGAACGATGCGTGGGTGGCGGGCATTTTCTATGATTTGCAGTTCATGGTGAATTTGAAAGCGGGTGAAGAGTTTACGTTGGCCAGCCTGCCGGATTTTGAAGCCACGGGCTTGGGTGTGGTTTTGGAAAAAAATACTGCCCCCGCGGGTGAGGTGCGCGTGCAAACTACCGCTGGTGCCACGCTCAACCTGCCGTTGATAAACGGGCGGCTCAATTTTGGCCAGCCGCTCTCACTGCAAACGCTCACGCTCATCGGCCCAGCCTCCATTCACGGCCTCAGCCTGTTTGATACGCGCACGGATGCGTTTCATATGCTCACCCTTGGCCCGTATCGCCTTGCGCATTCTGGTGATGTGAAAGTGTATGAAAACCTAACCGTTCTCCCCCGCGCTTTTGTTGTGCCCGCCGCCGTTGTGGCAGAAACGGATGCCGCCGCCCGCCAACTTCTCTCAGACCCAAACTTTGAAGTAACTCAAACTCTCATTCTGGCGGAAAATCCCAAAGGCCAAATCCCAAATCCCAATCCACCAATAACCAATAACCAATTCTCTAATTCTCAAATCCTCGCTTACGCTCCGGAACTTATTCGCATCAGTGCTACTGGCCCCGGTTATCTCCTCCTCACAGATGCCTTTTATCCCGGCTGGGCCGCCACCGTGGATGGTGCGCCGGCTGAGATTCTGCGTGCCAACCTCATGTTCCGCGCCGTGGCTTTGCCAGCCGGCGAGCACGTTGTAGAGTTTCGCTACGCGCCGCCATCCGTCACGCTGGGTTTATGGGTTTCTGGCCTTGCTTGGGGAATTTTGTTTGTTGTGAGCGCTTCAGCGCTCCGCCGCCAGCACTGAAGCGCTTACAACAAGCCTCTCACTCCGCCTTCCGTAAATCCTTCACGTTCAACTGCAAACGCTTAGAGCCGTTCCATGCGTTCATTTCTACGGTGTAGGCCACATCAATCACTGGTGGCAAATGCAAGTGCCAGCCGCCCAACTGAAAGCCGATAGCATCCACCGTGACGCGGCCATCCGTGAGCGTGAGCTTGAGATGGCCGTTATCGGCCCCTACGGGCCGCGCCTCTTTTACTTTTACAGCGCGGGACGCTAACACGGGCGTGGGGTTACCGTAGCCGCACGGCTCAAAGGCTTGTAGCTCACGCCATAAATCACCCGTAATGTTGGAAAGTGGCACCACCGCATCCACGCGCAGGGCGGGGCGCAAATCCACGTTGGAAAGCTCACGCTCGGCAATGGCCCGTAATCGCTCCGCCAACTCATTCACATTTTCACTGGGGGCCGTAAAGCCCGCCGCCGCCGCGTGCCCGCCGTGCTTGATGAGCAAACTGTGGCACTCATCAAACGCGTTGGTGATGTGAAACTCACGGATACTGCGCGCCGAGCCGCGCGTAAAATCTGCATCGCGGCGGGCCACCACGGAGGGGCGGTAAAACTCTTCCGTCAGGCGAGCGGCGGCCAACCCCACCACACCATGCTTGAAATCTGAATCAGCCGCGAACAACAATAAAGCGTCCGGCTTGGTGCTCCGCGCAATCTCACGTGCGCGGGCTTGCGTTTCGCGCGTTAGCGTTTGCCGCTCACGGTTCTGCGCTTCTAGTTGCAAAGCCAGTTGGTTGGCGCGGAACAAATCACTCGTGGTGAGCAGTTCATACGCATCCAGCGCGCTTTCTAAGCGGCCAGCCGCGTTTAGCCGTGGGCCAAGCGCAAAGCCGATGTTGCCGGCATCAATGGTGCCTAGCTTCAACCGCGAAATTTCAATTAAGGCTTTCATGCCTTCGCGGCGCGGCTTATTGATGACTTTTAAGCCGCTTCGCACCAACCAGCGGTTCTCGCCCGTCAGCGGCACTAAATCAGCCACTGTGCCCAGCGCCACCAAATCCAATACATCTGATGCAGTAAGCGGCGGATTGGGCTGGCCGCGCAGTAACCCTTGCGCCAGCTTGAAGGCAATGCCCGCGCCGCACAAGTTTTTTTCCGGATACGGGTCATTCGGCTGTTTTTGGTTGATGACGGCCAACGCGCGCGGAATTTCATCGCCCGGTGAGTGATGGTCAGTGATAATTAAATCCAAGCCAATGGCGTGCGCGGTTTCGGCCTCGGCCAGTGAGCGGATGCCACAATCCACCGTCACCACCACGCCCACGCCGGAGTCTTTTAGCATTTTCAGCGCTTCGTGGTTGAGGCCGTAACCTTCATCTTCGCGGTTGGGAATGTAGGCGTGGACATCTGCGCCGAGTGCGGCCAGTGTTTGTACCAACAGGGCAGTGGCGGTTACGCCGTCCGTGTCATAGTCACCATACACGGCAATTTTTTCTTGTTTAGCGAAGGCGTGGCGCAAACGGTCAATGGTTTCGTTTAAGCCCAGCAGTTGGGCCGGGTCATCATTGTGGGGGATTTCGCCAGTGAGGAAAGCACGCGCTTCATCGGCGGTGGCGTAACCCCGGTTGAACAACAACTGCGCCACCAATGGGCTAAGGTGGCGCAGTTCCTGTTGAGCAGTTTCAGTAATGGGTGGGGCAATTAGCCAGCGTTTGGATTGTTTAGCGACCATAGGCCGCTAGTGTAGCAAAAAATCCCAATAACCAATAACTAGTAACTAAGCTGAGCCGTTACTAGTTATTGGTTATTCATTCAACCCTAGCCCGTCAGCGTGCCGCGCACCCAATCGCCTACTAGCCAATATTTAAAGTCTCGGCCAGCGTTGGTTTCAATAGCGCCCCACACGCCCGCCACAATAGACCAAAGTGGCATGAGTGTGATGACGCAAGCGAGCGGAATACAGAGAATGCCAATCAGCACCGTGGAAAGCAAGCCGGTAGCCGCCCACACGAGGCCAATGATAGTGCCGCCGCCCACCCACCAAATGAGCTGATTCACAAAGCTCTGCATAGCGTGGTACGCCACGTACCGCGAGCGATTTTGGTACACAATGTAAATGACCAAAGCGGCAATTGGGCCAACAAAACCAGTCACTAAGTTGATTAAGACTGTGAGGTGCGCCAGCATGGCCCACGTGCGTTCATCGCCAACGGAAAGCGGCGCGGCTTCTGGGTTGGAAGTGGGGGGTAAGTTGCCGGTTTCCGGCAAAGGTGTGTCAGTCATGGTTGCTAATCTCCTTGCCCAGTATTACGCGCCATGTTCCAACCGGTTGCAAAAAAAAGACCCTAACGGTCTTTAAGACCGTTAGGGTCTGATAACACATGGGGAGCTTACGCCCAACCTTGATTTTTGATAAAGTCGGTCAGCACTGGCACGGTTACGGTCTTGCCTTGGTACGCTTGAATGCCGCAGTAGATTTGGTAAATACCCACTACCACACTGATACAGCAACCAATAATGGCCCACGAAAGCACAAAGGCGGCCACCCAGTTAATAAGGCCGAGCGCCAACGCCTGCGCATTATGGGAGCGGATAAAGGGCCGACTCTTTTTATCTTCCATCAGCATGAGAATGACGGGAACAATTGGGCTGAATATGTAAGCCAACAATGACCAAAGTTTATCGTCACTGGTAATGCCCCCGCTCATATCGCCCATCATGGGTTGATCAGACATGTTGAAACTCCTTGTGAAACTAGCTTAGATGCCTACATTCTATGCGAATTACGTAGAAGTGCAAAGCACAGCCTTTAATGATGGCGGTGCCGTTTTGCTGGTGTTCCAAACGCACACTCTGGTTTAGAATGCCGCCCATGACGCGCATCGTTTTTATGGGCACACCCGAGTTTGCTGTGCCCAGCCTGCACACCCTCCATCAAAATTACACGGTGGTGGGCGTTGTCACTCAGCCAGATAGAGCCGCCGGGCGTGGCAATAAAGTGGCCTTCTCACCCGTTAAGCAATTTGCGATGCAAGCGGGTTTGCCCCTCATCCAGCCGCACAAACTGCGTGAGCCAGATGCCCAAGCCCAACTGGCCGCGTGGCAACCCGATTTGATTGTGGTGGCCGCCTTCGGCCAAATCCTAAAGCCCGCGGTGCTGAACCTACCGCCGCACGGCTGTATCAACGTTCACGCTTCTTTGCTTCCACGTTGGCGCGGTGCCGCCCCCATTGCCGCTTCTATTTTGGCAGGTGATACAGAAACCGGTTGCACCATCATGCACATGGATGTGGGTTTGGATACGGGCGCGATGCTAGCGAAGCGCGCGGAGCCGATTGCGGCCGATGACACCACCGCCACTTTAACCGCGCGGCTGGCTCAGCTTGGCGCGGATTTATTGATTGAGACTCTGCCATCAATTTTATCCGGCACGCTCACGCCCACGCCGCAAAATGACGAACAGGCCACCTACGCGCCGCAACTGAAGAAAGAAGACGGCCATCTCAATTTTGCCCAAACCGCCGAAGTGTTGGAGCGCCGTGTGCGTGCCTTTACGCCGTGGCCCGGTACGTTTGCACTATGGAACGGCCAGCCGGTAAAGATTCTCAAAACCAGCCTTGCGCCAGATATGCGCGGAGAGCCGGGAACTGTTGCGCAAACGCCACGCGGCGTGGCCGTAGCTTGCGGCACTGGCGGTTTGTTGCTAGAAGTGATTCAGCCCGCCGGCAAAAAGCCCATGCCTGCCGCCGATTTTGCGCGCGGCGCGCGTGATTTCATCGGCGCACGATTGAAGTAGTTTATCTCTCGCAAAGAACGCTAAGCCCGCTAAGTTTTCTTTGCAAAGAATTTTTCCGTGTTCGTCCGTGTCCCAAAAACCTTATGAGCGCTCTCACTGACTTGATTGACTCCCTTGGCCCAAAAGTACGGCCCACACTGTATGAATTTTTGTGTGACCAGCGCCGTGGCTCTGACGCGAATGAATTACTGGATGATGGCACTGCCGCCGCCCTGAAATTTCTGGTGCCACTCCTCACCAAAAAACTGGGCCTGAGCAAAACTATGGCCACACGCACGGCCAAATTTATCCTAGAAACATTGGCCGTTAGCGGGCGCGAAAAATTGTGCGCTGAATTAGGCCGTGGCCAAGCCGCTCTGCCGCGCCGCAAACCTAAGAAACGTTTAACCACAAAGAAGCGAAAGCCACCAAGCCCACGAAGGAAAAGGAAAAAGACTTCGTGAACGCTTGTCATCTTTAGGTGGTAGCGTTCTTTGTTCCTTCGTGGTTAACCACCTGCTAAAAATATGAACTTCCTCATCTTTGGCGCTGGCGCAATTGGCACTTACTTGGGCGCCAGCTTGGCCCAAGCCGGGTTGCCCGTGAGTGTTTACGCCCGCCCGGCCACCGCCGCTCACTTGCGCGCCAACGGTTTCCGGCTCAACGGCGCGCCCGTTTCTTCCATCAACATTTTTGATTCTCTGCCCGCCGCGCTGAACTCTGCACCGGATGCTATTCTGTTTGCCCTCAAAGCCTATGATACGGCCAACGCCATCAGAGACTTGCGCGCCGTAACAACTGCGCCGCCGCTCATGGTGTGTTTGCAAAACGGCATTGGCAATGAAGCCGCGCTGGTGCAAGCGTTTGGCGCGGAACGCGTGCTGGCCGGAACTGTTACTACAGCAGTGGCGCGGCGCGTGGCGGGTGATGTGCAGGTGGAACGGGCACGCGGCGTGGGTGTGGCGCTGGGGCATCCGCTTAGTGAACGCCTGCTGACCACTCTGCGCCAAGCCGGCCTAAACGCCCAGAGCTACGCCTCCGCTGACGCGCTGAAATGGTCTAAGCTCCTCACCAATTTAGTGGGCAATGCCACCTCCGCCATTTTGGATATGACGGTGGCGGAGATTTTTGCGGATACGCGCTTGTTTGCGTTGGAGATGCGGATGCTCCGCGAGTGCTTGGCCGTGATGCACAAAAAAAATTACGCCGTGGTGGATTTGCCCAGCACGCCGGTGCGGGCGCTGGCGATGGGGACGCGTTTGCCCGCATGGTTGGCGCGGCCTCTGCTTGTGCGCGGCGTGGCGCGGGGGCGCGGCGGCAAAATGCCATCTTTTCACATAGATTTGCACAGCGGCCAACAAACTGAGGTGAACTGGCTGAACGGTGCAGTGGTGCGTCACGGTGCAGAAGCTGGCGTGCCCACACCCGTCAATCAATTGCTCACCCAAACCTTAGAAGATTTAAGCACCGGCCTCCAGCCGCGTGATGCTTTCCGGCGGCAACCCGCGCAATTGCTTCAACGCTTAAATGGGTGAAAGTTTATTGGCAACCTTCGGCCTCAGGCGTTCCGCCTGAAATAAAAACAGACCAGAAATACTATCTGGTCTATTAGTCGGGGCGGGAAGATTTGCTTGGCCCCACTGGGGCAACCTGTGGCCTCGTGTGTTCTGCCTGAAATAAAAACAGACCAGAAGCTTTATCTGGTCTGTTAGTCGGGGCGAGAGGATTTGAACCTCCGACCTCTCAGTCCCGAACCGAGTGCTCTAGCCAAGCTGAGCCACGCCCCGAGGTAAAATGCTGGTTCGGACAGCGGGCGAAATTATAGCATAACTTCTCGCGCCACTTTGTGTTTTTTAGCTATGTCCTTCACCAGCTTACTGTTGATTCTTGGTTCAGCGTGCTTGCATGTGGTGGCGCACATTGTTCTGCGCGGCACCGCCAACCGCGATGCGCGCGTGTGGTGGATTCTGGCCCTAGGCTCACTCCTGTTTGCGCCGGTGGTGATTCTGCGCTGGCAAAACCCGCCACTGGAGGGCTACGTTATCCTCCTCATCAGCACCGTGTTTGAAGTGGGCTACTACTTTGCCATTGCCCGCGCTTACCATTTTGCAGATATGTCCGTGGTGTATCCGTTGGCACGCGGCACGGCCCCAGCGCTTTTACTCATTTGGTCTGTGCTGATACTGCGCGAACAGCCCACGCTGGGCGGGGTGGGCGGCATTGTGCTGATTGTGCTGGGCTTGTACATTGTGAATTTGCCCGGCTTGGGCGCGTGGTTAGCGCCGCTGAAAGCCGTGCGGCAAAGCGGGCCACGTTGGGCGCTTTTGGCCGGCTTCTGCATCTCCTGTTACACCATTACAGACCGTTTCGGGTTGCGCTATTTTGACCCTCTGCTGTATACGGTGCTGGCGGTGATACTAGCCGCGGTGGGCCTTCTGCCGCTTACGCTGTGGCAAACCGGCTGGCCCGCGCTTAAAGCCGAATTGCGGTTAGGTTGGCGCGGCGCGTTGGCGGCCGGTTTCACCAACATCGCCGCGTACGCCATTGTGTTGTATGTGATGACGCTGGGCACGCCGGCCAGTTATGCTGGAGCCGCGCGTGAAATCAGCGTGGTGCTGGGCACGGCCATTGGCGTGTTTTGGTTCAAGGAATCTGGCACCTGGCCGCGCTTGCTAGGGGCGAGTTTAGTGGCTGCTGGTGTGATGGTCATTAAGTTTTTTGGTTGAGTTTTTAGTGCGCTGAAAACGCTGATTGTGAAGCGCAGATAACGTTGATTCTTTCAGCGAAATCAGCGTTTATGAGCGTCATCAGCGTCCCAACAAGCCACAGCTAACGCTAAACTCATTAACGCCTTATAATGGGCAACGCCGTTTGGTTTACGTGCCAAACTTATCAATATATTTTTTTCAGCAACTGCTGATGGAGGTTTTGCGTGGCTAAGAAGACGAGTAAAAAAGTGCGCGTAGCGATTGTGGGTGTGGGCAACTGTGCCTCATCGCTGGTGCAGGGCGTGGAGTTTTACAAAAACGCCAAGGAAAGTGACCGGGTTCCCGGCCTAATGCACACCATGTTGGGCGGCTACCATGTGCGCGATATTGAATTTTCGGCGGCCTTTGATGTGGTGGAAGGCAAAGTGGGTTTAGATTTGAGCGAGGCGGTATTTGCTCACCCCAACAACACGATTAAGTTTGCTGATGTGCCCAAGTTAAACGTGCCCGTTCAGCGTGGTATGACGCATGACGGCATTGGCAAATATCTCAGCCAGATGGTGAAGAAGGCGCCCGGCCCCACGGCTGATATTGTAAAGATTCTCAAAGAGACCAAGACGGATGTAGTAGTGAGCTACTTGCCAGTTGGCTCGGAAATGGCCACCAAGTGGTATGTGGAGCAAGTGTTAGAAGCTGGCTGTGGTTTTGTGAACTGTATTCCCGTCTTCATTGCTTCTCAGCCGTATTGGCAAAAGCGATTCATTGAGCGCGGCTTGCCCATCATTGGCGATGATATCAAGAGCCAAGTGGGCGCTACGATTACCCACCGCGTACTTACCAACTTGTTCCGTGAGCGCGGCGTGCGTTTAGAGCGCACATATCAGCTCAACTTCGGCGGCAACACCGATTTTTACAATATGCTGGAACGGGAGCGCTTGGAGTCTAAGAAAATCTCCAAGACCAACGCCGTGACTTCGCAGATTGATTTTGAAATTGATGAGCACAACGTTCACGTTGGCCCCTCTGATTACGTGCCGTGGCTGACTGACCGGAAATGGTGCTACATTCGTATGGAAGGCACCACATTTGGCAACGTGCCACTGAACTTGGAACTGAAACTGGAAGTGTGGGATAGCCCCAACAGCGCCGGTGTGGTGATGGATGCCGTGCGGTGCGCCAAGTTGGCGCTTGACCGTGGGCTCTCTGGCCCCATCAAAGGCCCATCTTCTTACTTTATGAAGACACCGCCCGAGCAATACACGGATGATATTGCGCGGCGCAAGACGGAAGAGTTTATTGCTGGAAAATAGTGATGAGCCGAGAGCGAATGGCTGATTGAAATTACCATTCACTCTCGGCTCTCCGCTCCACCATGGAAGCCCAAAAGCCTACCCCTAAAATTGCCTCGCTCACCGATTGGATGCGCGTGCGCCTGCGCGGCATCTCTGAGCCAGCCGCTGAATTCTTTCTGCGTTTGGGCATGACGCCCAATATGATGACGCTGGCCGGTTTAGGGCTGAATGCCCTCGGCGCCATCCTCATTGGCCTCGGCCAGATGACGGTGGGTGGCATCATCATCCTCATCGGCGGGCCGTTTGATGGGCTGGATGGTGCGATGGCGCGTAAATTGGGCAAGCCCACCAAACTCGGCGCGTTTGTAGATTCTGTAACTGACCGTTGGAGTGAGATGCTCATTTTCATGGGCTTACTTTACTATTACCTCAGCTCCAATGCACCGGACGCGTGGCTGTATTGCTTGCTGGTATTTTTGGCCACCATGGGCAGTGTGATGGTGTCTTACACCAAAGCGCGTGCCGAAACACTGGGCTTTGATTGCAATGTAGGCATCCTCACCCGCATGGAGCGTTACCTCGTGATGGCTCCGTTGGTGGCCCTTAACCTGCCGTGGCTGGCGTTGTGGATTGTGGCCATTCTCGCCAACATCACCGCCTTGCAACGCGCGTGGCATGTGCGTAATCAGGCGCTCATTAATCCATAAAAATAACCTTAACTATCATGTCTATTGATCAAATTGGCATTCACATTGGCCCACTGTACTTGCGGTATTACGGTTTGATTTTGATGACGGGGGCGTTCCTTGGCGGCTGGCTGGCGGCGCGCGATGCTAAGCGGCGTGGGCACAACCCAGAACTGGTGTGGGACGGCCTCATCTGGGCCCTCATCGGCGGCATCATCGGCGCGCGGCTGTGGCACATCTTCACGCCCTCGCCCAGCCAAGTGGAGGCCGGACTTGATACGGCTTACTACCTCAACCTAACCAATTTGGTGACGGTGTTCACTGTGGGTGCCGCTGAAATTAAACTACCCGCCGCGCTGGCCGTGGGCAATGGTGGCCTGGGCATTCCGGGTGCCGTCATTGGCGGCATCATCGGTTTGTACTTTTACGTGCGCCAGCAAAAGCTGGTGTTTTTAGAGTGGCTAGATATTGTGGCGCCCGCTGTGGCGTTGGGCCAAGCCGTGGGCCGCTGGGGCAACTTCGTCAATCAAGAATTGTACGGCGCGCCCACCACCTTGCCGTGGGGCTTAAACATTGAAGCCGCTTACCGTCTGCCCGGCTTCACAGACCCGGCGCTCCGTTTTCACCCATTGTTCCTCTATGAATCGATTGGCAATGCGTTGATTTGTGTGGGCCTCATCTACATTTCCCGCCGCTATGCTGATAAATTGCGGACGGGTGATTTGTTCTGGCTGTACTGCATTGCTT
>JAEURM010000219.1 GCA_016789245.1 Anaerolineales bacterium | reverse complement strand
ATTTTCCCCATCAACATGTTAGAGCGCTTTGGCTTGGGCAGTTGGGTGGTGCGCACGTTTGAAAACACCATCGTGGGCCTCACTGACCGGCTGATGCGGCCTGTGTCTTTCGCGCAACGCACCGGCATTTCTCAAGAAGATTATGAACGCCTGCGGGCCGATGCGCGCCGCCCCGGGCAAGGCCGCACGCGCTTTGAGTGCTTTTACGCCATGCAAGAAAATGACCTTACCGGAAAACTCGGTGCCATTGAGCCACCCTCACTGGTGCTATGGGGTGCGGAAGATAACACTGTGCCTCTGCGTGATTCCGGCGTAGTGGCCGATGAGTGGACGCAGGCGGACTTACGCATTTTGCCCAAGGCCGGGCACTGGCCGCAATTTGAAACGCCCGACAACACCCGCCGCCTCATCGCTTCTTTCCTCGGTTTGCCGCTGAACGTAACGCAACGCGGTAGCGAGGATGAATTGGCCGAGACGCGCGAGATTGCCCAGTTCCTTTCTAATTCGGATGTGGGCAACAGCCTGAACCAAACGCAACGCATTCGGTTGGCAGGGCAATTCCGCCAGCGCACCTATGAGCACGGTGAAACCATTGCGCGCATTGCGGATGGCGGCACGGAAATGTTTATTGTGCGGGAAGGCAACGTGGAAGTGTGGAATGACCCGGATAACATGGCCGGTGCGCCATCCACCCGCAACCTGCGGCACGTGGCCACGCTCACGCCCGGCAACATTACGGGTGAACTCGCCATGCTGGATGGCGGCTTACGTTCAGCGGATTTACGCGCCGGGCCAGAAGGCGCCACCATCCTTGCGCTAGACCGCGAGCAATTAATGGCGCTGGCTGATGAAGACCCCGAACTTGGCACGCGTGTTTTGTGGAACATTGCCCGCGCTATGGCACTGCGCGTGCGCTTCATTTTGTGGCAACTACAACGCGCTATGCAAAAGGCCGGCGCGCCCGTTACCGCCGCCACGCCCGAAGAAGCAGAATCTCAGCCGTAAATCTTCGGCCCGCCCTCAAACAAAATGTCTCTTACCATCCGCCCCGCCGCATTGGCAGATATCCCCACGCTTCTTAAATTGATGGAGCCGTTCACCACGGATGGTGGCTATCCGTTTGATGAAGTGGAGGCCACCGCCAGCTTCAACACACTATTGAGCAATCCGGCTTTGGGCGGCGTGTTTTTAGCAGAAATAGCTGGAGAGGCCGCTGGCTACGTGGTGCTCACCATGCGCTTTGCTATGGAATACGGCGGGCTGGAGGGCTACCTTGATGATTTGTACGTCCGCCCAGCTGTTCGGCGGCAAGGTGTGGCCCACGCTCTGCTAGAAGCCCTGTTTGCAGATTGCCGCCAACGCGATGTAAAAGGCGTGGCGGTGGAAGCGGGGCAAAGCAATCATGCCGCGCAAAAACTGTACGCCAGCTTCGGCCTGCACGGCTGGACGGATGATAGAGAAGTGTTGGTGCGGGATTTACGTTAGTTTTTCCACCAAAGCGCAACACTCCGTGAACGCTGTGGTAAAACTCAGTTTCCTTCTAACAGCCGCTCTAAATCACTCAGCGCCACGCGCGAAGTTAAATCAAAACTCAACGGCGTTACCGCAATCTGTTTATCCACCACTACCACTTTCACATCAGAATCTGGTTCCACGCGCCCATCTTCTAAGAAATTTATGGCGGTGAGTTGCCCCGGCTCCGTGAGCAAGGTGCGCCGAGGCTTAACGGGCACGTAATAGCGCGTGCGTGAAAGCCGTGTAATTTGCCACGGCGTATTCACGGTGGCGCTTTTGGGAATTTCCACTTTCAACACATCCACATCCGGCGGAAATTCTAGCGCCAGCGCCTTCTCGGCAAACACGCGGGCAAAATGCGCGGCCACAGAAAAATCCACTTCATCAGAATGTGTAAAGAAATGTTCCGGGTCAACTTCCAGTGAAACGGCCAGCGCGCGCACGTTACTGCACGCCGCTTCCAGCGCCGCCCCCACCGTGCCAGAAACGGTCACGGCACTGCCGATGTTCTCTCCATAGTTAATGCCAGAAACCACTAAATCTGGCGTGCGCGGCAAAATTTCTAGCAGAGCGTGTTGCACGGCCAGCGCCGGTGAAGCATCTGCGCCGTAAGCAGTGAAGGGCCGCCCATTGAGTGAGCGCGCGCGAAATTCCATCCGGCCAGTGTACAGCGGGGACATGCCACGCCCCACACTGGTTTGTTGCGTGAGCGGCGCTACCACCCATACTTCACCCAGTTGATCAAGTTGTTCCGCCGCCGCCCATAAGCCGGGTGAATCCACCCCATCATCGTTGGTCAATAAAATCAGTTTACGCTCAGCCACAAATGTGCTCCTCAGCAAGATGGGAGCAATCGTACCATTAGTGCTGAGTCAACGGATAGAACAGTTAAACACGGGGCGGGCCTTGGCGCACACGGGCACGCACCGCTTCCGCATCCGTCATAGCGTTCCACATCGCTTCAATCCACCACGTAGCGCCAGCCTCCGCCCACGGCCGCACAATTTCAGCGGCCTGCTCAGCGTTGGCGCCGGGCGTGGTGCCTTCCACCACCCAATCAAACGGCGTGGTCTCGGTGCGGTGCTCTTGAACATACGCTCGCATGGCTTTCAATTCATCCGGCGTAGCCTGCCGCGCCTTGCCATCTTCGCCAAACGCGCTCGGCAGTAAGCCGTCATACTTCAACACCCGCCGCATAGATTTTTCTCGCGGCCAAGCGCCCACTACCCAAATGGGGATGCGGGGTTGCTGAATGGGCGGCGGCGGTGGCAGAAAATCACACGGCTCAATTTTGTAGCGGCGGCCTTCATAACGAAACGGCTGGCCGCGCCATAAGCCGGTAAGTACATCCAAGCCTTCATCTAACAATTCCGCGCGGAGCTTCCGGTCTAGCGGCTCGCCAAACGCTTCCCAACCGGTATCCGTGGCACCCAAGCCCACCGAAAGTGTTACGCGCCCATTGGAAAGATGATCCAACGCCACAGTTTCGCTGGCTAACTTCCACGGCTTGAGGCGCGCCAACGGCGTAATCATCGTACCCAAGCGGATGCGCTCGGTGCGCATGGCGGCGGCGGTGAGTTGCACCCACGCATCCACGCCCCACACCGGCTCCCACACAAAGAAGCCATCCCAGCCTGCCTGCTCAGCATCATAGGCCACTTCTGCCGCCTCACGGGCAGAACCGTAGGGAAAAACAAAACCATATTTCATTTTTGCCTCCGTGAGAAAACAAAACAGGCCAGACATTTCTGTCTGGCCAAATCCATCCTCGATTTTCCACGGGCTGCCAGGGTTTGATGCGTGATTCCTTCCCGCCACCCAATGCACGGGTCGGTCCAGATTTTCGAATCCTGGTCTCTCCGCGCAACCCTCTCC
>JAEURM010000218.1 GCA_016789245.1 Anaerolineales bacterium | reverse complement strand
CGGTGCTATCCACCACACTCACGCTGAAGCCCGGCACTTGCTCCACCGCGCCGGATTCCGCAATCACCAACGCCCCTTGCCCGCCGCGCGTTACCACCAAGTTCTTCACGCCTTGCTTTTGCAAGCGGTGCGCCAACTCTAACGTATCCGTAGCATCATCTGGCGCAAGGCCCAGCAGAATCCGCAATTCACTTTCATTGGGCGTAAGCACATCTACGTGAGCCAAATGCTGAGGCGTGAGCGGCTGGGCCGGAGCCGGGTTTAGGATAGAAATAGCGCCGTGTTTGCGTGCCAGCTCCATGCCGCGCGCGGCGGTTTCCGGCGCAATCTCCAGCACGCTTAGCACCACATCACTCGCCGCAATCAACGGTTCCGCCGCATCTACCTCCGCCGGTGTGAGCAAGTGATTGGCGCCCATATCCAGCACAATGTGGTTATCACCTTCCGCGTTGAGGGTGATGAAGCCCACGCCAGTATTGCGTTCCGCCGTGCGGCGCAAGTGTTGCGTGCCCACGCCTTCTTGCTGGTACAACTTCACGGCCACATCACCAAACATATCTTGGCCAATGACGGCCACTAGATGGCTCTCGGCCCCTAGCCGCGCCGCACCCACCGCTTGGTTAGAGCCTTTGCCACCCGGCCCAAAATCAAAATCGGTGCCCAGCAAAGTTTCACCCTTCACCGGAAAACGCGGCGCACGCAAGGTGAGGCCCATGGCAAAACTGCCCACTACCGTAATTCTTGGTTTATTCCCACGCATAGCATTTGCTGATTGGGTTCTTGAGTGATTGGGTGTTGGCTTAACTATGAGCCAATCACCCCATCATCCTTCGCTCAATCACGCCATTATCGTGACCATTGTTTGAAAATGTACGCGTAAAACTGCTCTAAATCCACCTGATCCATGGCCATGATTTTACGCCCGCCGGGCTTGACCATGGTGCGGCCTTGGGACGGGCCAGTGGTGATAAGTTCGGTTTCCCACTCACGCAGAGTAAACATCTCCGGCTTGCCAACATATGCGGTCGTCAGCACATCCCACGCAAAATAATCTTGGTGCATCACCAGCGCGTAGCACATCCCGGCCAAATCTGAAATGGGGAAGTGGCGCTGGCGGGCCAAGCGGCGCACAAACGCCGGAGTGATGGGCACATGGTTGGTGATATCTAACGGGCAAATGATGAGAGGGATGTTGGTGGCCCAAATTTGGCCGGCGGCAGGCGGGTCCCAATACACATTCCATTCGGCTGAGCCATCTTGCCCGCCCTCCAAGCCCCGGCTCACGTTGCCGGTCACGTTCAGCGCACCGCCCATCCACACAATTTCTTTGATTTTGGATTCAATGCTGGGGTCAATTTCCAGCGCGGCGGCAATGGTGGTGAGGGGGCCAGTTTCTAGAATGGTGACTGGCTCGGAGGCCTCGCGCACCAAGCGGGCCATGTAATTTTGGCCCGGCTCGTTGATTAGCGGCGTGCGGATTTCATCGCGCTCGTTGAGAATGGGGAAGTTATCAATGGAAAACACATCCCGCCGATACACGCGCGGGAACGGATTTAGGCCGCGCACCGTGCTTTCAGCCACGGGCACATCATGGCGGCCCATCAAATCTAAAATCTTGCGTGTGGCGCTCACCGAGGGTTTGATGTACGTATCCGCCGGTGTGGCTACAATGCCCAATAAATCCACGTGCTCCATCGCCATGAGCAACATCACCGCCAAAAAATCATCCACGCCCCCATCGTGCCCCATAATCACTTTTGATTTAGACATGCCCGTTTCTGCTCCTGTGTGGTTTCAAAATATCCAGCCAAAGGCCGGTTGAGTGTTTAAACTTGGGGCAACTTCCAACTCTATTAATGCATCCTTCGGCAAACTCAGGATGCTTGCCTTCATTTTCTAGTAACTGATTCTAGATGGCAGTGATCCACGCCAGATGTGTTTCAGCCTCAGCCAGCATGGCCGCCTGATGGGGTTGGAGCGTTTGCCCACCCGCATTATCACACACATGCAAAAATGGGTCAGTGATGCCGCTGGAAGCGCCGGAAAGTTCTTCCATCACCGCTAAACCGCAAAACGGCACATACGCCGGTGAATAGCCGCCTTCATGCCCCATCACAATCCGGCCATTGCAAAATTCCGCCGCCACCTCCACCAGCCAACGCGTCATCTGCCGAAAGGTTTCACTGTAGGCCATCAGCCGCGAGAGCGGGTCAAAGTAGTTGGCATCAAAACCGCTGGCCACCAAAATTAATTCTGGCTGATAGCGCCGCAGGGCCGGAATCACCACGCGCTCAAACGCCGCTAAATACGCGCCGTGGCCGGAGCCGGGCGGCAAAGGCAGATTGAGATTGTAACCATAGCCCGCGCCCTCCCCAGCTTCAGATAACAAGCCACTCTCGCGCGGGTAGCATCGGTCTTGATGCAGAGAAATCGTCAGCACATTCGGCTCATTGTAGAAAATGGTCTGCGCACCGTTGCCGTGATGTGCGTCCCAATCTATCAGTGCAATGCGCTTAAGGCCGTACTGCTTTTGCGCGGCGCGGATAGCAATGGCAAAGTTATTGAAGATGCAAAAACCGTAACCAGTGTGCGGCAGAGCGTGATGGCCGGGCGGCCGGGCCAACGCATACGCGTTTTGCACTTGGCCCATCATCACTGCATCAGTGGCCGCCAGTAAACCACCCGCTGAGAGCAGAGCAATTTCATAGCCGCCGCGCCCAAATGGTGTGCCAAAGCCCGCCTCGCCGCCATCACGCGCGCTCAAATCGGCAATGCGCTGAATGTAGGCCGCCTCATGCACGCGGGCAATTTCTTCCACAGTGGCCATACGCGGTTTGAGGGGAACCAGTACCTCGGCCAGCGCGGAGGCATCCAGCAGATTTTTGAAGCGGCGCTTGGTTTCGGGATTCTCCACGTGAGCCAGCGGCTGAGTATATGGCTCGCCCTCGGTGGGTAACCATTGTTCGCCAGTCGCGTGCCACATGTATTTTTCGTGAAAGAGGAAGCCGGTGGTCATACAATCATCCACTAAGGTACACGAAGCCGCACGAAGACACTCTTAGTGGTATTTCGTGTGCTTTCGTGGATAAACTAAACAACATGCTCACGCCCAATGTCTTCGTTCCAAATGTGCGGGTAGTGGCGGATAAATTCATCCATCAAGTCCACGCACGCTTGCAAATCCAAGTTCACCACTTCCATGCCGTGGCTTCTCAGCCAATCTTCACACAACGTAGTTTTAGAAGTAGTGCGGTTCTCACCGATGACGACGCGGGGCACGCGGTACAGTACCATGGTGCCGCCGCACATGGTGCACGGCGAGAGTGTGGTGTAAACGGTGGCCCGGGCATACACGCTGGGCGGCTGGCGGCCCGCATTCTGAAAGGCATCCATCTCACCGTGCAGAATA
>JAEURM010000217.1 GCA_016789245.1 Anaerolineales bacterium | reverse complement strand
GTTCATTTTTATCACTCGGCTACTTGCGCCTATTTGCAGAAAATATGTCCGCCGGGCGGGGTTGGATTTCGCTCGCCGCTATCATCCTTGTCAGCGGCCACCCGGGCGGCATCGCCCTCGTCTCCCTGCTCTTCGGCTTCTCCAGCGGCCTAGATTTATTCCTGCAAACCTATAACATCCCCGCCCAGTTCACCGGCATGGTTCCCTACCTCGCCACCCTCATCGCCCTCTACTTTTACGCCCGCCGCGCCAAATCCGCCTAAATCGTTTCCCTTCGTACCCATTCATGGCTTAAATCCGCTGTCAGTCAACCGTCAGCTATACCACCCTCCAAAACTTAACCCGCTTGATATAAATTTAGCCCATGACGGATGCGTTTCTGTTTCTCCCAATCCTACTGTGCCTCGTGGGCGCGTTAGCCGCACTGCTTCTCCGGCCACTCGCCCAGCAAGAAAAAGTCTCCCTACCGGCTCTAGGCCTCACGCTGGCGCTTGCGCCGCTGGCCGCCTTCATCCTCCTATTTCTGCGCCTACCTACGCTCACCGAAGCCAAAGCCCTCACCTTCACCTTGCCGTGGATGCCCAGTTTGGGCTTGAGTGCCAGCTTGTACTTTGACCATTTGAGTGCGCTGTTTGGCCTCATCATTACTGGCATTGGCGTGCTAGTAACCGTGTATGCCGGTTACTACTTCAAGGGTGATGGTTCGGCGTGGCGCTTTCTGTGCTATCTCCTGCTCTTCATGGCTTCCATGTTGGGCGTGGTGCTGGCGGGAGATGTGATTACGCTTTTTTTGTTTTGGGAAGGAACCAGCATCACCAGCTTTTTACTGGTAGCCTACAAATATAAAGATGAAGCCGCGCGGCGCGGTGCGTTCAAAGCACTCTTCATTACTGGCGGCGGCGGTATTGCGTTGTTGGGCGGCTTGCTGTTTGTGGCCTTTGTGGCCGGCGGCGCAGACTATAAAACCATCCTCGCCAGCGGTGAAATTTTGCGGGCCAGCCCGTTGTATTTAGTGATGTTGGGTTTGGTGGCCTTTGGTGCGTTCACCAAGAGCGCCCAATTCCCCGCGCACATTTGGTTGCCAGATGCCATGAGTGCGCCCACGCCGGCCAGCGCGTACTTGCACTCCGCCACGATGGTGAAAGCGGGCATTTACCTTATGGCGCGCTTCAATCCCGCTCTCGGCAACACCGAAGAATGGTTTTGGTTGTTAGGCGCGTTTGGCGCGGCCACCATGTTAGTGGGGGCGTACCTCGGCCTCAAGCAAAATGATTTGAAGGCTCTGCTGGCTTATTCCACGGTGAGCCAGTTGGGCGTGCTGATGCTCCTCATCAGCCAAGAAACGGAAATTGCCTTCAAAGCCTTGGTAGTGGGCGTGTTGGCCCACGCACTGTATAAGTGTGCGTTGTTTTTAATTGCCGGGATTGTGGATCATGAAACCGGCACGCGTGATTTACGCCGCTTGGGTGGTCTCGGCCAGCACATGCGGGCGTCCATGGTTATTGCGGGCATGGCCACACTGAGCATGGCCGGCTTACCGCCGCTGTTCGGCTTCTTGGCCAAGGAAACGCTTCTAGCCACCGCTGTGCATCCCTCCCTGCCCGCTTCATTAGTGTGGCTTTTCCCCGCCGCCACCGTCATTGCGGGCGCGCTCATTCTGGCGCAAGCGGCCATGTTCTTTATAGATGTGTTCCTCGGCCAACCGCGTGACGCGCACATTCACGCTCATGAAGCGCCAGTGGGCATGTGGCTTGCGCCCGCCCTGCCCGCCGCCCTCTCGCTCATCATCAGCCTATGGCCGCAAGCCGAACCGATTGAAAACTTTTTAGCCAGTGCGGCTGGCAACGCCTTTGGCGCTAAAGTCAAAGTCTCACTGGATTTGTTCACCGGCTTCAACTTGCCGCTTTTGCTCAGCGTCATCGCCATTAGTTTAGGCATCACAATTTTCTGGCAACGCGCTCGCCTGCGTGAACAAATGGTGCGCGTCAGCGAAGCCATCACGTTTAATCAATTGCATCGCGCCGCGCTCTGGCTGATTGATAAAGCCGCGTGGCTGGTGACGCGCACGCAAACCGGCTCCTTGCGCACTTACTTGAATGTGATGTTGGTAACGCTCGGCCTTTTGATAGTTCTGTTCGCTCGCCTACCTTTACCTTCGCCCGCCGCCTTCACCTTCCAATTGGAAGAATATGCCATCTTGCGCGCGTTCACCCTGCTCCTCAGCGTGGCCGCCGCGTTCGTCAGCGTCATCATCCGCCGAGATTTGTATGCCATCATTGCCCTCGGCGCCTCCGGTTTGGGCATTGCCACGCTGATGGCGCTGGAACCAACGCCGGATGTGGCGCTGGTGCAAGTGGTGGTGGATATTCTCACCACAGTGATTTTAGTGCTGGCCCTCACCCGCATTCCGCGCGCGCAACGCGCCCGCGCCACAGAATCGCGTCTCAAACAATCCGGCGTGGGCGTCGCCCGCGATGCGCTAATTTCAGTGGGAGCCGCCGGAGTGATGATGTTGATTGTATTTTCGGCGCTCACCACCCGCCCACGCGCATCGATTGTGACGCCGTACTACGAAGCCAACGCCAAGCCGCTCACCAGCGCCAATGATATTGTGGGTGCCATTGTGGTGGATTTCCGTGGCTTTGATACGATGATTGAGATTTCGGTGTTTGGCATGGCAGGTTTAGCCATTTACACGCTTCTGCGTTATGCGGCCAAAAAGCATAAAGATGAAGAAAACTTGCCCGCGCTGAACAAACAGAAAATCAAACACACCTTTAAGCCGCGTGACTTGCCAGAAAACATTTTAGATATTCACGGCCTGCGCACCTCGCCGTTCATTCAAATGCTGGCTTATTTCATTTTGCCGCTGGCGCTGATACTGGCCGCCACCCACATGCTTTACGGGCATGACCAACCCGGCGATGGTTTCACAGCGGGCGTCATCATCAGCTTGGGTGTGGGGTTTTGGTACGTAGTGTTTGGCTATGAAGAAACCAAAAAACGTTTGCCGTGGATCCGCTCCACGCAACTGCTGGCTAGCGGCATTCTGCTCGTCATGGCCGGTTCCATTGCGCCCGCGCTCATGGGCCAAAACTTCTTCGCTCCGGTAGATTTTGGTCAAATGCTCAACCTGCCATTGCCCAAGGGTACCTATCTCAGCACTTCGTTTTTGTTTGAAGTGGCGATTTGTTTAGCCGTGCTCGGAAGCGCCACCTTCATGATTGATTCGCTCGGCCATCCCACCGATGCGGCGAAAGAATAGGGACTAAGGATTAGGGATTGCCGATTTGAAATTCTCAATCAGCAATCAGAAATCATATGACGGCACTCACTGCAATTTCCATCGGCTTGATGTTTGGCATTGGCGTTTTCCAAATCCTGCGTCGCAACGTAATTCGGTCGGCCATTGGTT
>JAEURM010000216.1 GCA_016789245.1 Anaerolineales bacterium | reverse complement strand
TATCAGCGGCCAACTTTCTGAACTAGAACAACAGATTGAGCAAGTGAAGGGGCAGATGCGTTATTACGAAGGCCGCTCGGCGTTTTCTACTATGACGGTGAGTTTGCGCCCGCCCTTCAACACCGCCACGCCCAGCCCAACGCCCACACCCACCAACACGCCCACGGCTACACCCACCGCCACGGCCACGCCCGGCTGGCAACCCGGCGCCACCGCGCAACAGGCCAGCACTGTCCTCACCAACGTCCTGCAAAATTTAGCCGATGTGCTGATTTGGGTGGCGATTGTGGGCGGGCCTTTCATCGTGGCCGGTGTGGTGCTGTTCGGCCTGTGGCGCTTCCTGCGCCGCTCGGTGCGCAAGCCGTAAAATTTCTGACGTGCGGCGAATAAATTCGCGGCAATGCTGGAGATGGGCAGATAATCGTCAGCCGCTTGGCTGAGAGCGGGCCAGCATCTGCGGTAAAATCTCTTACTGGTTAGGAGATTGATCATGAGTGATGCTGAACCTAAACGCGAATCTTTAATTGAGCGGGCGCGGCGCAAAGCCAGAGAAGCCGAAGCGGCTGTGCCACCCACTGGCTCCGAATTAGGGCAGGTGGGCTTGCTGGGCGCGGCGGCCGCTGGTGGTGTGGCTGGTGGGCTAAAAGATGCTACCTCCCCCGCCAGTTACAGCTTTAATTCAGCGCGCACACCGCAAGCTACCCTGCGCGTGTTTACAGATGCCCTCAAGGCGCTGGGTGACCATGATACGCGCCCTGAAGTTTTACTGCAGAATGACCAAGCCACGGTGAAGTTCTTACAGCAACTGCCCACTGGCAATTGGGTTACGGCCGTCACCATTTCCTTTGTGCAAAAATCAGATGAAGTGAACATTGCCGCCAGTGCGCCCAGCTTGGCGGCGGTGGGCGGCGCGGCGGCGGAAGTGGGCGGAACCGCGCTCGGGTCGTTGGGCAAAGTGCTCAGCGGCAACGTCATTGGTGGCCTCACGGAAGCGGCCCGCAACATGGGGCGGCTCACAGAATCCGCCGAGAACTTAGTGTTGAGCAACAAAATCCGTGAGACGGTGCAACGCTTGGGCAACACGCTGGATGATGAATGGCAAACCGTTCAACGTGAGAAGAAAGTGCAAGAAGAAAAGAAACTGATGCTGGCCACGTGCAAATTCTGTGGCGCGCCTTTTGAAGATAATGACGCGCAAGTGTGCGCCATCTGTGGTGCGCCGCGCGTGCAAGGCAAACCGGAGGCTCAATGAAAATTCCACGTCGTATTCAACAAATCATGCCCTCGGATGGCTGGGCGGCAGAAATAGTAGAAGAGGGTGAAGTGCGCGCTGTGCCGCTGGTGGGCTGGGCGCTGGTGCAAGATGGCACCGATGTAATTGTGGTGGGTTTAGTGCCGGAAGACCGGCGCGTGAGCTTCGCCGATGAGCAAGACGGCTTTGACGGTTACGCGTACATCCCCAGCATGGCGGCGGACGCCATGGAAGAACTCTTGGCGGAAGATAGTGAAGACGAAGAGGGTGATGATGACGAACCGTCCGGCCGCCGCGCGCGGTTGAATTGACACCCTGAAACACGGAACTCACGAATGAATTTGGATGAACACGGAGAAATCCGTGTTCATCTTTTTATTCCGCGTTCTCCGCGTTTTCGCTTCAAGTCAGAACGCCCGATACTTCCACTCGCCACCCACCATCGTTCCCACGGCCTGCGTATCTTTGATGGCCATCGGGTCACACGTAAAAACATCCTGATCCAGCACCACCAAATCCGCCAGTTTGCCGGGCGTGAGCGTGCCTAAATCTTTTTCCATGTAACCGGCATAAGCCGCACCAACCGTAAAGCCGCGCACGGCTTCTTCCACTGAAAGCCGTTGCTCTGGGTACCAGCCCTCCGGGCCGGGCGTGCCATCCGCGCGGCGGCGGGTAACGGCCGCGTGAATGCCCAATAGCGGGTTGGGGCTTTCCACTGGCGCATCACTGCCAAATGCCAACGTTGCCCCAGCGTTGAGTTGCGTGCGCCACGCATACGCACCCGCGCTACGCTGGCCCCAGCCGCGCTCGGCCATCACCATATCACTGGTGGCGTGAATGGGTTGCATAGACGCAATCACATTCAATTGGCCCAGCCGCGCGTAATCTTGCGGGTGCAAAATTTGCACATGCTCACAGCGGTGGCGCAACCGCTCCGGCCCGCGCCCAGCTTCTTCCTCCCGCACGCGCGCGTACACATTCAACAAATCATGATTAGCCTTATCCCCAATCGCGTGCGTCGTCATCGCTAAACCGAACGTGGCCGCGCGGCTGGCCTGTTCATAAAACTCCTCGGTATCTGTCACCGTAATGCCGTAATTGTTGGGGCTATCAGCGTATGGCTCAATCATGCGGGCGGTGCGTGGGCCAAGTGCGCCATCTAAAAACACCTTCACGTTGCCCAGCCGCAACCACTCATCCCCAAAGCCGGAGCGCAAGCCGAGGGCAATGGCATGTTCCAAATACGCCACGCGGATGGTTTTGCACACGCGCAACCCCAATTGCCCACGCTCGCGCAAAATTTGCCACGCCGCCAAACTGCGCCGCCCATCAAAATCATGCACGCCTGTTAATCCAAAGCGCCACAATTGCGTTTGCGCCGTTTGCATCATCTCTGCCAATTCGCTTTCCGTTGGCGGCGCAATTAATTTATCTACTAAGCTCATCGCATCTTCTAGCAAAACGCCGGTGGGTTGGCCCTGCGCGTCTTTCTGAATTTCTCCACCGGGCGGGTGGGGCGTGTGTGCGGTGATATTGGCCAACTTAAGCGCCAGTGAATTAGCCCAACCGGCGTGCCCAGATTGCGCGCGCAAATAGATGGGATGCTCTGTGGAAATAGCGTCCAATTGTTGCGCCGTTGGAAATTGCCCGCCCCAGCGGGTTTGATTCCAACCCCAACCCGTGACCCATGAACCGCGCGGTGTATCTTTTACACGGGTGGCCACACGGCTTAAACATTCAGCCAGTGTTTCTGTGCCAGCGTCTACTTGCCTCAACCCCACGCTGTACCACTCCATGTGCATGTGGGCATCAATCAAGCCGGGCACTACGGCGCGGCCTTCTAAGTTCAGCCGTGCGGCTTGGGGCAGGGCCGCTTCCACTGCGCTCAAAGTTCCTACGGCCACAATTCGTGCATCGCGTATCGCTATGGCCTCGGCTGGCGGTAATTCTTGTGCCAGTGTATGAATGCGGGCGTTATATAAGACAATTTCAGTCATGTTTTCTCCAAACCTGTTTCAAACGGAAGTGTGACTTAGGTGCTAAAGGCCACACCTACGCATAACAAACTTATCCCAACAGCAATTTGCAATAAGCGTAACCTATACTTCTAGGTTGAAGCATAAAAGTGTGATATTGCCCATGAATTCTGTGCCAACTCTTTTTCAACGTGGTTTACGCTGGTGGGATGAAA
>JAEURM010000215.1 GCA_016789245.1 Anaerolineales bacterium | reverse complement strand
AATGGTTTGCCTTTCTTGCTGAGCTACACTTCTAGTGCTGTGACGCTAACGCGGCTGGGTTTGGATGAAGCGAGCCTGACGGCCACCAGTGGCACGCCGCAAACTACGGAAGTGAACACGGCCTTCACCACGCCGCTCCAAGCTACGGTATTAAATGGCGGCCAACCGCAGTCTGGTGTGTTGGTGAAATTTTATGCGCCCAGCAGTGGTGCTGGCGTAACTTTCCCCAGTGGCAACACGGCGCTGACGGATAGCAACGGCCAAGTGAGCGTGCCAGTGACCGCGAATGATTTGGCTGGCACTTACGTGGTAACAGCCACCACTACGCCGGATGGTATTGTGCCCGCCACATTCACGCTTACCAATACGGTCACCAACACGCCGCCTACTATTTCTAATATCCCCAATCAAAGTATCTTTGTAAACGGCGCTACGGGTGCAATTACTTTTACGGTGGGTGATGGGCAAACGTTGGCGAATAGCCTAACGCTGACGGCCACTACCAGCAACGCGGCGTTAGCGCCGTTGAGCGGCATTGTGTTTGGCGGCAGTTCTGCAGACCGCACAATTACGGTGACGCCAACGGCTGGGCAAACCGGCACGGCGCTGATTACGGTGATAGTAAGTGATGGCGAACTCACCGCTACTAGCACGTTCACGCTCACGGTTTCGTCTTACACGTGGTATTTGCCACTCGTCAGCCGGTAGCACTTCTCTTGCGGAACCTGACCGGGCTGGCCCAATTCCTCATCTACCGGGCGCGGCGGTAACGTTTGGGAACACCTTAAACATTCACTTGCCCAGTACTAGGCACGCGTGTACCATACGGGGCGGTGCAACGTACTACCCCATTTAGCCTCATCCTATTTCACGCCGTCCGCCGCTTTGCGCTAGTGCTCTTGGTGGGCATGGGCCTCGCCACGGTCTTTACCCTGTGGACGCCGGGCACTTTTTCCATCACGGATTGGCTGGGACAAATTACGGCCAATTTACCGGAGCAATCTGTAGTGCCGCCGCCCGTTAGCACCCTAGCGCCGCCGACGCCCACCGTGCCTTCCACTGCGCCGCGCGTGGGCATTGTTTCCGGCCACCGGGGAAATGATTCGGGTGCGGTGTGCCCCGATGGCTTAACCGAAGCCGCTGTAAATTATGATATTGCCGTGCGGGTAAAAGCCGGTTTGGAGTCCAACGGCTTCCAAGTGGATATTTTGGATGAGTTTGATTCACGCCTCAACGGCTATCAGGCGTTGGCGCTGGTTTCTGTTCACAATGATTCTTGCGCCTACATCAATGATTTAGCCACTGGCTACAAAGTGGCCCGTGCGCTGTACAGCCCCACCCCAGCACAATCTGACCAACTGGTGGCGTGTTTAACCAACCGCTATTCCAAAGCCACCGGCCTTGGTTTTCACTCCGGAAGCATTACGCCCGATATGACGCAATACCACGGCTTTAGCGAATTAGACCCGCGTACTCCGGCGGCCATTATTGAAACCGGCTTTATGAATTTAGACCGGCGGATTTTGACCGAGGAACCATACCGCGTGGCTCAGGGCGTAATTGACGGCATTTTGTGCTACGTCCGCAGTGAGCCGGTGGGGGGCAATTGACATGGCCGTAACGGAAGCCTCTACGATGAACATTGATTACGGCGCGATGGTAGAAAGCGCGGGCTTGGGCTTGGCCTACTGCACCGCCGCCGGCCACCTGCAAACCGTGAACGAGAATTTGGCGCGGCTGTGTGGCTACGGCTCACCAGCAGAAATGTTGGCCGCCATTACTGAGTTGGAGGCGCAATTTTACGCTTTGCCACAACAGCGGGCCGAGATTGTGGCCGTGCTCCAAACGCAGGACGCTCACTCGTTTGAAATTCAGGCCAAACGCAAAGATGGCTCAGTGGTGTGGTTGCGGGAGTATGCCCGCGTGCTCCGCTTGGCCAACGGTGAGCCGGACGGCTACCAAAGCCTGTTTCAAGATATTACCCAGCGGCAACACATCCAATCGCAAATGGAGCGCGCGGCGCGCCAACTCACCAGCCTCAGCCAATTGGGGCAAACGGTGGCCGCCAGTTTAGATCAAACGGTGGTGCTCAACCGGGTGTTGGATGAAGTTTCTACTTTGCTGGATGCCGATGGGACGGCGGTGTTTTTGCTAGAGAGCCAGCAACTGACGTTAGAAGCGGTGGGCGGCGCGGCCACCGTCAGCTTAATTGGCCGCAAAATGGCGCGTACGGATGGTGTGGCCGGCCAAATTATGACGCATGGCCGCCCGATTGTGCTGGGCGATATTAACGCGCAGAACCAAATTCACCGCTCACTAGAGCAGTTTACGGTAGAGCCGGTGCAATCTTTAATTGCGGTACCCCTGCAATTGCAAGGCCAAGTGATTGGCGTGATTGAAGCCGTGCATGAAGAGGCCCACCGCTTTACGGCGGAAGATGCCCAATTGCTAGAAGCGGTGGCTAGTTGGGCGGCCATTGCCATTGGCAACGCGCGGCAACACACGCGCATTCAGCGGCGCTTGCAAGAAAGCGAAGCCATGGGCGTCATCAGCCAAGCGCTGAATGAAACGCATGACTTGAATGAAGTGCTCCAGATGATTGTGGATGCCGCGCGGCAAATTATCCCGCGCGTAGAGCGTTCCGTCATTCACTTGTTGGATGAAGATAAGCAAGTGCTTCGCTCGGCGGCATATTCCAGTGAGAGCGAATTAGGCCGTTCAGATTTAGCCATGCGGCCGGGCGAGGGTGTGGCGGGCCGCGTGATGGCCGAGGGCCAGCCCATCAACGTAAGTGATACGCACACTGACCCGCGCTATCTCATTCACGGCCCACTGCCTAGTTTGCGCTCTTTGCTAGTAGCGCCCGTACAGAGCGGTAACCGCCGCTTAGGCACCATTAGTGTGCAGAGCCGTGAGCCACACGCTTTTTCATCGGATGATGAAATGTTGCTGAAGACGTTAGGTTTGCAAGCGGCTTTGGCTATTGAGAACGCACGGCTTTTGGAAGTGGAACATGGTGCGCGGCGGGACGCGGAAGTGCTGAGCGAAATTGCCTCGCGCCTCAGCTCTACCTTGAACTTTGAAGAACTGCTGGATTTGCTCTTAGACCAAGTGAGCCGTTTAGTGCCGTACGATGCGGCGGCGTTGCTGTTGGTTGATCATAATTCGGGCCGCACGCACACCGCCCGTTTGCGCGGCTATGAAAAATTGGGTGAGCCGGCGGTGAAGGCCGTAAGTGAACTGCAACTAGAAGTGGCGCACACCCCGCACTTGCGGCACATGGCCATGATTGCCCAACCGGTGGCCGTGCCGGATGTGAAAGCGGATCCGGCGTGGAAGCCATGGCGCCGGAAGCGCATGCCCGGTACGATGCGGTGGAGCGCAGTTACGAGTACCACATTACGCTGCGCAAAGACCCCTTTGCCGTCGAGACGGCCTGGTTCTACCCGCAGGGCACGCGACTGAACCCGTC
>JAEURM010000214.1 GCA_016789245.1 Anaerolineales bacterium | reverse complement strand
CAGCGTTAATTCAGCCTAACCACTCTGATTAAATTGAGCCTGATACCTACAAGAAAATTTCACGCCGCCCAAACTGTATCACCTAGGCTGATGGCAACCGGCTCAGCCTCCGCGAGGATGCCGTAATAGCCGCGCATGCCGTTGTGCAAAAATTGCACGCTGGCTTTAAGTGTTTCACCATCTACTGTTTTGCCCAACAGGTAACCGGCAAACGGGCGGCATGGCGCCGCCACCAGCAGATTAGTGAGCCGGACGGAACGGCCATCTGCCCGCTGAATCCGTACGCCGCCCGTTACTTCGCTAAGCTCCACACGGTGGGCCGTTTCCACAATGATGTTTTCACCACCACTGGCAAAGGGCACGTGTTCTCCAAATTGCTGACGGATGAGTTCATAGTGCTGAGTGAAGCCCACTGAGAGTGAGTTTTCATTCTCATGGTTGCGGGTTTCCGGGTGGCGGGCGTTGTGCACATCCAACAATACTTCGCCGCTAGGCTGGCGGGCTTCGGCGCCGGTGGCTGTGAGGGTGAGCGCGGGCACAGCCAACAAAGGCTCCGGCGTGTAAACGCGGTTGGGTTTCTCACCTACCTTGAGCGTTGAGCGTTGAATTTGCAGATGAACAATTTTGCCGATGAGGTGCATGTAAATTCCTTTGAAATGTCACCCTGAGCGCTCAGGGTGACATGGATTGATAAAGCTATCTTATGAGTTTTTCCGCTAACTGAAGCGTAAGCGCTTTGACGTTGGTTTCTTCCAACGCCACCGGCCCTACGCAGGCAGGGCAACCATCTGTGCAAGGGCAGGTGCGCACCAAATCATACGCGCCCTGCAGTAATTCTGCGCGGAGTTCGTACAACCTTTCGGCCAAGCCCAAGCCTTCCGGCACGCGGTCATAGAACGTAATCGTGGGCGCTTTAGTCTCGCGGGAACGTGGCTCGGTTTGCCAGCCTAAATCGCGTGGGTCACACATCAAAAAAAGTGAGGCCACATTGCTGAGCGCGTTGGCCAAACCACCCAGCGCCGTTTGGGTGCCGCGCACCGCCTCGGTACGTTGGTGGCAGGAGGCACACAGCGTGATGAGATTCTCCAGCGCATTGGCCGGTTTGTAGTTTTCATTCACGCCGGGGATGTAGCCAAATGTGCGGAACGGCTGAATGTGGTGTACGTCATGTTGGCGGCCTCCACCGCCCTCACCCCCGGCCCCTCTCCCGGAAGGAGAGGGGGGCATTTCCGGTTTGCCACATTGGCGGCAGACGTAGCCATCCCGAGCGCGGGCGGCGTTGCGCTGTTGCTCCCAGTTAGGGCCATAGTTATTGGGGCCAAGCGCAATGCCTTGCAGTTGCAATTCTTTCACCAAGGCTTCCGGAAACCACAGCCAGTAGCCGGTGGTTTGAAATTCACGCGCAGGCAAATTGATTTCACCATAGCCCAGCGTCTCATGGGTGTAGCGGCGCACTTGGCGGTAAGAGGCCGCTTGCGCCGTAATCAATAAATGCCCCCACGCGTTGGAAGGTTTGGCATCATTGCCTTCCAGTGCATCGGTTACGGCAACCACTTCAATCTCCACGGCTTCGCTGGCTTCGGTGAAGTAATCCACTTCAGTGGGCTGGGCTTCGGCCAGCGCGTTCTCCCAATCCAATTGGGTGATGAGGTATTGCCGCCCTTCATGCAAATACACCGCGCCGCTATGGACGCGCACCGGCGCAGTGGCGCGGTCAACTTCGCCAATCACGCGCGGGCGGCCTTCACTCACATCTTGAATCACCACCCTATCTTGCGTGGCGGAACGCAAAGAAACGGCTTCGGCTGGGTACGCCGTGCCCACCCACCGAAAATCTTTTCCGGCGCGATGCACTTCCCCTTCTTCAGTTAACGCTTCCAGCAAATCCGCTACGTTGCCCAACGCGCCAAAGTTTTCATCGGGCGCAAACGGCAACTCAAACACCGCGCACCGCAAATGGTTGGCCAATAAACCCAAATTATCGGGGTTGATGAGGGCGTGCTCGGGTGAACGTTCAAACAAGAAACGGGGATGCGTGGCAATGAATTGATCGAGCGGCGCGGCGGAGGCCACCAGCACCACGGCTGAAGTTTCACTACGCCGCCCGGCGCGCCCAGCCTGTTGCCATGTAGAAGCAATGGTGCCCGCATAACCGGCCATCACCACCGCGCCGAGTTGCCCAATATCCACGCCCAACTCCAGCGCGTTAGTAGCCACCACGCCGCGCACCGTGCCTTCACGCAAGCCGCGTTCAATTTCACGCCGCTCCAACGGCAGGTAACCGCCGCGGTAGCCGCGCACACTTTCCTGCGCCGTGGCTGGGTTGGTGCCATTCTGTATAGCATGGGCGCGCACATCATCCCGTACATAGCCCAACAAAATTTCTGTGGCGTTGCGGGAGCGCGCGAAGAGCGCCGTTTGCACATCATCTTTTAGAAACTCACCCGCAATACGTTGGGCTTCCAGCAAATTGGAGCGGCGCAAACCTTGCGTGGCATCAATCACGGGTGGGTTGTAAACAATGAAATGCTTTTCCGCGCGTGGTGAGCCATCGGCATCAATCAGCGTCACTGGTGCTTCCAGTAACTTTTCCGCCAACTCGCGCGGGTTAGCAATAGTGGCGGAGGCGCAAATAAACTGCGGCTGAGAGCCATAAAACGCGCAAATTCGTTTGAGCCGCCGCAGAACATTCGCTAAGTTGGAGCCAAACAAACCACGGTACGTGTGCAGTTCATCTATCACCACATATTTCAAGTGGGTAAACAAACCTTCCCATTTGGGATGGTGCGGCAGAATACCAGCGTGCAACATATCTGGATTGGATATTAATACCCCAGCGGCTTTTCTAATTGAAGCGCGTTGTGAAGTGGGCGTATCGCCATCATAAATGTGGGTGAGTAGGTGAGCGGGCGCATTAGGAAGCGCGCTGATGAGCTGACCCAACTCATCGGCTTGGTCTTGCGCTAACGCTTTGGTGGGAAAGAGATACAGGGCGCGGGCGTTGGCATCGGCGAGCAGGGTGTGAAGCACCGGTAAGTTGTAGCCCAACGTTTTGCCGGAAGCCGTGCTCGTCACCATCACCACGTTTTCACCGCGCCGTGCGGCTTGCACGGCCAAAGATTGATGCGTGTAAAGTTGTGGGATATTTTGTTTGGCTAATGCCGCGCGCAAACGTGGGTCTAGCGCTGGCGGCCACGCGGCGTACCGGGCCGGGCGCGCGGGCAAGCGTTCCCACGCCGCCACATTTCGCATAAATTGGTTGTCTAGCCGCAAACGGTGAAGAGTCTGCATCTCGAAAAATTATTGGTTATTGGAGAAGTGATAATAACCAATAACCGCTAACGGCCAAAACCGAGCCGCCCACTGAACTTATAAAATTTACCCAATCGTTTTCCAGCCAGCGCCAGCCACGCACGTAACGTGTAGTTTGGCCGCAAGTATGTGTTGGGTGGCGCTCGGTTTCTTTTTGGCAATTTTC
>JAEURM010000213.1 GCA_016789245.1 Anaerolineales bacterium | reverse complement strand
AGGGCAAGAAGCCCAAGTTCGCTAAACGCGAAACGCGCACGGCACCCTTTGCCTTTGTGCGTTTTGTTGGCCCGCCGGAGGTGGTGGCCAATGCGCCGTGGTTGGCCACGTGGGCTACGCGTGTAGCTGAGTGGCTGGCGGTGGGCGATGAGGTGTTTTTCTTTTTGCACAACCCGGATGATACGCACTCGCCCGAAATGGCGCGGTTGTTTCATCAACAAGTGAATGAGCGTTTTGCCCTGCCGCCCTTGCCACAATGGGGGGATGTTGAAGCGCCACAACCCAAGCAAGCGAGTTTGTTTTAGTTAGCGGGTAGAACGAAAACTAACGGATGTGCCTTCCGTAGTCATCCGCTCCATCCGTTGACTCTTTCCTCATACCATTTAGTTTTGCTTCCACGGCGCGTAGAACATCATCCGCCGGCAACGCCTCTGAGGCCTCCATCAACGCTTCCAGTGCTTCAGCGCGGGCTTGTAGGGCTTCCGTCTCGCTCTCCGTTTGCTCCAGAGAGCTTCCTAAATCAATTAGTTCTTCTCCGAAGCTGTGCGTGCTTTCATGCGCCAACACTTGCGCCTCCGCCGCCGAGTAACGGGCGGCCACCACCGCCTGCCGCGCGTGCCACGCTTCTAGCTGGGCGCTGAGTTGTTGCTCTAGCAGGCTTAGGCGTTGCTCCTCATGCTGAATGGCGTGTAAGTAGGTGGCCAACGTGTGCGCTTCCTGTTGCGCCAAAACTTGCTGGTGCAGGGCCAGCCGCGCCACATCTTCACGGCTGGCTTTCATAGCTTGGCGCGCCTTTTCTTCTAAAGCGGGAATGTTGTTTTGCAGTGCGGCCAGCCGCGCCTCCAACCGTTGCCGTAAAGCGGCGTTGTGGCTGAGCGAGGCCCGCACGCGCTGGAGCATTTGTTTTTGCCGCTCTCCAGCATCCGCAAAAGTTTCACGTGGGTCTTCCGCAGGAGCGGTAAAGGCGGCGGCGAGGCGAGAGAAGAAGTTGGGCATGGTGGCTCACGTTTAGACCGACGCGGTTTTCAATGGCACTATTTGCTAAATAAACCGCGTCGGTCTGAGCTAGATGAGTTTACGAGAACTTGGCAATGGCCTGCCGCTTGGCGCGGATGGTGCGGTAGTAGAACGTTCCCAAACCGCCCATGGCCGCCAGCGTAATCACACGCATGAAGAACACTTCTAAATTGCCGATGGTGAAGATGCCCAGTGCCTCATGCATTAAGCAAGCGGTGGTGTACAGCGCCAAGGTAGCCAGCGTGTATGGCACAGCGAAGCGTGGCTGAAAAACAAGGGCGAAGGCAAATACCAACGGGTAAAACAGGATATAAAACTCGCCCTGGAGGCCTTGGGCGCCGGGCCACAGCATCACAATGCCGCCAATGATGGCCATATCAAACCAACTCACCAGCATGAGCAACCACTGGTTAGCTGGCTTTTCCATGAGATAGCGGCCATGCAGGAAGAAGTTGAGGCCCATGAGCAACACCACAACTAAGATGGTGCTGAGTAATTGTGCGGCGGTGGTGGCTGACCAGAGTGGGATGACGGCTCCGGCGGCGATGAAGAACCAGCGCGCCCATAACAGGGCCACTTGCCCAAAGAAAATATCTTCGGCGGCTTCACGAGCGTTAGTGCGGGTGGGTTTAGTGTTCATGATGAAATCCTTTGCAATTCAATCAAGGAAAATAGGCAAATAAAGGAAATGGTTACGCAACAGGCTCTGGCTCGGCGGTGAGAATGGTGACGGGCCGCAGGGCTTGCTTGAGCCGTTGTTGCTCAATGTGTTGATATAGGATGCCGCACACAGGGATAGCCGTCATCATCAGCAGGCGGATGACGAGCGTTTGCAAATCATCGGTTTGACGGATGGTGAAGACGCTGATGAGGCCGTATAGCCAGATGATGCCGCCCGCGTAGAAAATCAGCACGCCAGTGTTGAACGCCACCGACATGGCGAGCAAAGCGGGGAAATAGAACGTGTATGTGTTGGAAGCAAAGCCGCCTTGCGAGAGCACAATCAGCGTAATCACGCCAATATCCGCCAGTGAGGCGAGATAAATTACCCACTCCAGCGTTTTGCGCTTCATGAGTACTTGGGCGCACAGGTAAAAGTTAGCCACGGCCAGCCCAAGGATGAACAAAATTTGAAAGCGCACTACGGTGAGTGAGGGCGGGTTGAGCAAGAGGAGCACCAGCCCGGCGAGGATGAGAAGCCAGCGCGCCACGATAATGACGATTTGGCCTTGCGATAAATCTAACAGGGATTGGGGAAGTTTGGTTTTCATGATGAATCTCCAATGAGAATAAATGGTTATTGGTTATTGGAATTTGGGTTTTGGTTCTTCAATTGCGCCAGTTCATCTTCCACGGCGCTGGCGGCGGCCAAATCACGCAGTTCACGCTCCAGCGGGTCTTCACCATCAGGCGGGGTGAGGGCACCGTTTTCAATCAGGGCATCCAACGCGGTAGCGCGGGCCTGCATGCGGTTGATTTTGCTCTCGGTGCGCTCTAGCGCATCACCTAACTCGGCGGATTCGCCGGAGATGCCGCTGAGCGCTTCATGCACGCGCACTTGCGCCTCGGCGGCGGTGTAGCGTGCGCTGAGCGTTTCACGGCGGGCGCGGAAGGCTTCCACGCGGCTGGCAAATTGCCCTTGCGCCACAGTGAGCTTGCCTTCTTCTGCGGTGGTTTCGGCTAGTTGCCGCTCTAGCGCCATAAGTTCAGTGAGGCATGTTTGCTTGCGCTGTAGCGCGATGCGGGCCAAATCTTCGCGCCCAGCGGCCAGCGCGCGGCGGGCTTGCTCTTCAAATTGCGGCACACGCTCACGCAGGCGTTTGGCTTGCAATTCCAGTTGGCGGCGGGAGGTGGCCACATCAATCAGGCCGCGCTTCACTTTGCGCAAAAGGTCTTGCTGGCGGCCATACGCATAATCTAGCGTTTGGCGCGGGTCTTCAGCGCGGTCTATGGCGGCGTTCGTCTTGCTAGAAATGAAAACTTGTAAGCGGGTGAATAAATTCATAAGTCAGCTCCTTTAGAATTGTTTGATAACTTGCACTCAGAATAAAGAAAAAGCCGCTCACGCATAACAAGGTTTCCGCCTGAATTGGGCAGGGGGAAACCCCCTAAGTGTGGATTGTTAGGCGAGACAAATAAAAACTCGGCGCGGGTTTTGCCTCGCGCCGAGTTTGGGAAGGATACGAACTGAAATCTATTGGGCTGTAGATGCCAAATTTATGCCTCGCGAGCTGAAATGCGATAACGGGCCAACAAATTTTCCAGCCACGGGCGCAGATATTTCTGATAGCCCACTGCCGTCAGCACAATCAGTAACCCAATACTTCCAAGGGTGAAGATAAAACCTAAAGAGCCATCAAATACTTGAAAAGCTAAGTAACTCAGATAGCTGTAGCAACCAATTGCGCCAAACACTAAGAATACGCGCCGTTGAAGCCAAACGCTAGCGATTACAAAAGCCACATAGACA
>JAEURM010000212.1 GCA_016789245.1 Anaerolineales bacterium | reverse complement strand
CAAGGCAAAACCAGTTTGCTGGAGGCGCTGTATTACCTCGCCACCGCGCAAAGCCAGCACGCCGCCAGTGATAAGCAACTCATCAACTTTTTAGCATTACAAGAAGCACCACCCTTTGCCCGCATTGTGGCGGAAGTGGAAACGCACGCCGAAGTGCGCCGCATTGAGATGCGCTTGGTGCTTGACCCAACGGCGCACACCGATGGCCGCCTGAGGAAAGAAATTTTGTTGAACGGCGTGAAGAAGCGCGTGGGCGATTTAGCCGGGCGCGTGAACGTGGTGCTGTTTCTGCCGCAAGATATGGCCATTGTGGAAGGCTCACCCTCTGAGCGCCGCCGCTATTTGGATTTGGCGCTCTCTCAAGTGGATGCCCCGTACAGTTTTGCGCTGAGTGAGTACACCAAAATCCTTTCGCAACGCAACGCCCTGCTCAAACAACTACAAGAACGCAACGCCAACGGAGACCAATTAGAGTTTTGGGATGCTAAGCTGTGTGAGTACGGCGGCGCGCTCATGGCGGCGCGGATAGCGGCGCTGGCCGAACTGGAAGCGCTGGCCTCGGCCATTCACCGGGAATTAACGGCGGGCAGTGATTCCTTGCGCCTCGCGTATCATCCGGCGTTTGACCCAACTGCCGCGCCGGAGGGCCAACTGGGCCTGCCCCTGCAAGTGCCCGTGCACCAAGTGGGCCTCGCCGCGCCAGAGATTGCCGAACGGCTGAAGCAAAAATTAGCGGCCACGC
Organism: Anaerolineales bacterium; assembly: GCA_016789245.1. Next base: position 2,749 of record JAEURM010000212.1, on the reverse strand, counting down.
GGGCGGAAGAAATTGCGCGCGGGCAAACGCTCTCTGGCCCGCACCGCGATGAGTTGCGCTTCATTGCCAACGGCGTGGATGTGGGCACATACGGCTCACGTGGGCAGGCGCGCACGGCCGTGCTGGCGCTAAAGCTGGCGGAAATGGAGTGGATGCGGCGGCGCACCGGCGAGTGGCCGATTTTGCTTTTAGATGAAGTGCTGGCCGAGCTAGATGCCAACCGCCGGCGTGATTTGCTTAGCCGCCTCACCCAAGCCGAGCAATGCGTGCTCACCACCACGGATTTGAATTTGTTCCCATCGGAATTCCGCGCCAAAGCCACCGTGTGGCACATTGAGCGCGGGCAGGTGGTGCCGTAAAAAAGTAGAGACGCGCTGTGGCGCGTCTCTACGAAATCCGCAATCATAAATCCAAAATCATCAATCTCTTACGGCCGTTCACCCAGCACTAGCTTCACCTCACGCGTTTCACCGCGCCGGAAAACGGTGAGCGTAATTTCTTGGCCGGGCCGCGTTTTGTTCACCAAGTAGCTCATCAAATCTCCAAACACTTGCACCTCACGGCCATCCACGGCCATAATTAAGTCCCCATCACCCGCAAAACTGTTCTGGCCAGAATCACCTTGCAGGCCAGCCGCATCCGCCGGGCCACCCGGAATAACGGTTGTGACGTAAGTGCCAATAGTGCCGGGCGCATCCAGTAATTCTTTCAACTCTAGCGTCATCTCCGGCGTACTACTAATGCCCAAATACGGATATACAAACCGGCCATCACTAATGAGAAACGGCACAATCTGCGTCACCGTATTGGCGGCAATGGAATAGCCCACACCCGAATTAGACGGGCCAATATCTGAGGTTTGTGTTGAGTCCACTGCAATCGCGCGGTTAACGCCAATCACCTCGCCGCTCAAATTCAATAGCGGCCCGCCGGAGTTGCCGGGGTTGATGGGCGCATCCGTTTGCAAAATATCCGGCGCGGTAAAACGGCCACCGGTGGAAGCTTGCCGATTGCCACTTAAAGTGCGGCCCACGGCTGAAATAATGCCAAGCGTCATGGTGCCGGCTTGCCCGAACGGATTGCCAATGGCAATGGCCCGTTGGCCCACGCGCACCAAATCCGAATCGGCCAGCAATAAAGGCTGAACGCCAGCAGGAATCTCATCCACTTTAATTACGGCCAAATCCGCATCTGCATCTTCACCTACCAAGCGCGCGCGCGTTTTTAAGCCGGAGGTAAAATCCACCTCAATCACGCTCGCGCCATCAATCACATGTTGATTGGTGACGATGTGGCCATTAGCATCATACAAAAAGCCAGAGCCTTGCCCACTGCCTTCCGCGCCATCTACAAAAATGGAAACCACGGCGGGGTTTACGCGCTGATATAAATTGATGAGCACTTCTTCTTCCGAAGAGGAAACGGTGATGGGCGGCAGTGGCGGCGTGGTAGCCACGGCAGGCACTATTTGTTGCACCGGCACCACCGTGGCCAACGGGGCGGCAGTGGGTGCGGCCACCGAACGCGGCGTAAGGTTACAGGCCAGCGTGGCCACAATTAGACTCACTATCATCACAGGCAAACGAAGACGCATAACGGACTCCTAGAAAAAGTCACTGCGAGGAGGCGCTTAGCCGATGAAGCATTTAGGGGATTGCTTCACCACCTGTGGCGGCTCGCAATGACACGGTGCTGATAAATTTACCGCCGAGATGTGAATGATAGATGAGATAACTAGGAGTGTTTGCGCAATTGCGCCAACTGTTGGAACAGTTCGCGTTCCGCCTCGGTGAGGTGCGTGGGTACTTTCACCAACACGCGCGCATACAAATCCCCAAACGTGGCTGGGTCTTTCAACTTGGGCAAGCCGCGCCCGCTCAGGCGGAATTTCTTGCCGCTCTGTGTTTCTGGTGGAATGGTCAGGCGCAAATCACCAGTCAGGGTGGGCACCGTAACCTCGCCGCCCAACACCGCCGTGTATAAATCCACCGTTACTTCGGTGTGTAAATCATCGCCTTCCCGTTCAAAGCGGTGGTGTGGGCGTACGGTGATGGTGAGGAACAAATCACCCGGCGGGTTGCCCGGCCCGCCCTGCCCCTTAAAGCGCACTTTGGTGCCGGTTTTCGCGCCGCGCGGAATATCAATACTCTTGCGGTCACCGTTCTTTTCTAGCGTGCGCGTGGCCCCGTGGAAGGCTTCTTCCAACGTAATTTCTACCGGCTGTTCAATATCTTCGCCGTGCATTACTTGGGCGCGTGAGCCGTAGCCCGGCCTCTGCCCGCCCAAGCCACCGGCGCCGCCAAACAACGTGTTGAAGAAATCTGAAAAGCCGCCACTGCCGCCAAACAAATCGTTCAGGTCACGGTAATCCACCCGCTGGCCGCCGGGGCCGCCCGCCCACTGGCCCCAATCAAAGCCACCGCCCGGCCGCCCAGAACGTTCCCACTGAGAATAACTCGCGCCCAGTTGGTCATAGCGCGCGCGCTTCTGCGGGTCACTCAGCACTTCATGGGCTTCGTTAATATCTTTGAACTTATCCTCAGCCGTTTTACTGCCCGGGTTTTTATCCGGGTGGTATTGCTGGGCCAGCTTGCGGAACGCGCTCTTAATCTCTTTCGCGCTGGCCGTTTTGCTCACCCCGAGGATTTTGTAATAGTCTTTGTAATCCATAGCTTTCTATTGTCCAACGGAATTGTAGGATTTGCATTAATCCACGTCAACCATTTGGCGGGCTGGCGGGTATGTATTT
>JAEURM010000211.1 GCA_016789245.1 Anaerolineales bacterium | reverse complement strand
GCCCATCTTCCAAGAAACCTACGGCATCCCCGTTTACCAAGAGCAAATCATGCGCGCGGCAGTGGATTTGGCCGGCTACAGCATGAGCGAATCGGACGAGCTTCGCAAGGCCATCTCCAAGAAAAAGAAAGAAGACTTACTCAAGCACCGCGAGAAGTTCATCAAAGGGGCCAGTGAACGGGGCATGCCGCAAAACTCCGCCGAAGAAATTTTTACCGAATGGGAAGAATTTGCGCGTTACGGCTTTAATAAAAGTCACGCGGCGGTGTACGGCGTCATCTCTGTGCAAACGGCGTACCTGAAGGCGCACTACCCGGCGGAGTACATGGCCGCCGCGCTTTCTGCCTATAAGGGCTCCACGGATAACGTGGCGCTGTACGTGGAAGATTGCCGTGCGCTAGGGCTGGAAGTTCTGCCGCCGGATGTGAATTACAGCGAGATTGATTTTTCCATTGAAGACCTAAAAGCAAATGGTAGCCCGAAGAAAAATGGCCGTGCGGCTCGCAACGGCGTGCCCACGTCTTCCGCCGGAATTCGCTTCGGTTTGGCCGCCATCAAAAATGTGGGCGAGAGCGCCGTGCAGGTAATGCTAGATGCACGGGCCAAGGGCGGCAAGTTCAAATCTCTAGATGATTTTTGCCAGCGCGTGGATTTGCGGCATGTGGGCAAGCGCGCGTTGGAGTGCTTAATCAAAGTGGGCGCGTTAGATGTGTTGGGTGAGCGTGCGCAATTGCTGGAAGGCTTGGAGCAGATGACGAACGCCAGCGCCAGCCACTTCCGCGCGGCGGAAGCCGGGCAGATGACGCTGTTTGGCGGCGGTGGTGGGTTTGCGGGCGTGCATTTGCCCAAAATCAAAACCGAAGTACCCAAGCGCGAGCAATTGAAGTGGGAAAAGGAATTGATTGGGTTGTATGTGAGTGACCATCCACTGCAAGCGTTTATTGAAAAAATCCGTGACCGGTTAACGCACTTTAGCAACCAACTGACGGAAGCTGATCATGATAAACAAGTGACGATGGCGGGTGTGGTGACGCACGTGCGCACGCACCTAACGAAGAAGGGCGACCAGATGGCGTTTGTGACGGTGGAGGATTTACAAGGCTCGCTAGATTTGGTGCTCTTCCCCAAAATGTGGCGCGGCGCAAGTGATTGGCTGGCGGAAGACAAGATTGTTGTGATTCATGGCAAGGTAGATAGTCGCGATTCCGCTTCGGCTAAGATTTTGGTGGATAGGCTTGACCAAGATGTGACAGTGGCGTTGGCTGGCCGAACGCCCGCGCCCATCCAAGGCGGCATGTTTAGCAATGAAGAGATGATGATGCCAGTGGTGGATGACGAAGTATTGCCGCCAGACTATGTGCCGCCCCCGCCCGATGAGGAGTGGTTCAACGAGGCGGAAATGCCCTCACCCCCGGCCCACCTGCCAAGGGGAGAGGGGGGCGATGCAAACGGCCACCGCAACGGAAACGGCAATGGCAACCACGGCGCTAAGGCCAACGGTGCGCTTTCCGTATTGAAAGAAGTGCCGGCCACTCCGTACGCCGCGCCGAACAAAGTTGAAGCGGCTCCCATCATGCCCACGCCGGTGATTGCGCCCGTATCCGCCGCGCCCGCGCCACGCCGCATCATCATCACTTTAGTGGCCACCGGCGATAGAGACCGTGATAAGCGGCAGTTGAAGTTATTACACGGCAAACTCAGTTCCACGCCCGGCCCAGACCAGTTTGAGTTCATCATCCGCGATGGTGAGCATCAAGTGCTGATGCGGTTTCCCAACCACTCTACGCGGTTGGAGGCGTTGCGGCCCGTGATAGAAAAGCTGGTGGGCGCTGAGGCCATTCAAGTGCAAGCCATCTCCGGCGCGTGATAAAACCGGCCAAATTTCCCGTAGTTAACAATGCGGAGTCAATCAATAGAAGAACAAGCACCCTGAGCGGAGCGGCGCTCCTTCGACTGCGGCCTGCCCAAAAACGGCAGGCCTCCGCTCAGGATGCGCCTTCTCCTTGGTTAAAAGCCGCGCAGTCGAAGGGCGCGCCCTTATCGCAAACTCGCTTTAAGTAGGAATAACAAATGAAAACGATTGCTTTGATGACATCCGGCGGCGATGCGCCGGGGATGAACGCTTGCGTGCGCGCGGTGGTGCGCACGGCCCTGAGCCACGGTTTGCGCGTGAAGGGCATTAAACGCGCCTACATGGGTTTGGTGAACGGTGAATTTTCGGATATGGATGCGCGCTCGGTGGGTGGGATTATTCAGCGCGGCGGCACTATCTTGCAAACGCAACGCTTCCCGGAATTTTCAGATATTAAACGCCAACGTGAAGCCCTGCGGCAGTTGAACTCCGCGGGAGTGGAAGGCTTGGTGGTGATTGGCGGTGAAGGCTCCATGAACGGTGCGCTGACCCTGCACCGGCACGGCTTTCCGGTGGTGGGCGTGCCCGCCTCCATTGATAATGATATTTACGGCACCGATATGGCGCTAGGCGTGGATACGGCGCTGAACACTATCATTGAAGCGATGGATAAACTGCGCGATACGGCTTCCTCTCACCAGCGCGCCTTTATTGTGGAAACGATGGGGCGGCACAGCGGCTACCTAGCTCTCACGGCGGGCATAATTGCCGGCGCGGAAGTGATTTTGATTCCGGAGCATGACCAACCGGCGGAGGAAGTGCTGGCCGCCGTAAATGATGCGTACATCCGGGGTAAAACGCACGCCATTATTGTGGTAGCGGAGGGCGCGAAGTTGAGTGCGCATGATTTACAAGCCACGTTGGATAAGATGGATACGGGCTTCAACTTTCGCGTGACAATTTTGGGGCACATTCAGCGCGGCGGGCGGCCTACAGCGGCCGACCGGTTGCTGGCGGCGCGGCTGGGCGTGGCGGCGGTGGAAAATTTAATAGCCGGCGCACGCGGTGTGATGGTGGGCCAACACGGCAATGATATTAAAACCGTGCCGCTGGAAGATGTGTGCGCCCATAAACGCAGTGTGGATTTAGATTACTTCCGCATGGCGCGGATGTTGGCGAAGTAAATTTAAAGTATTTCCGCGTTCGCCCGATGGTAAGCCATCGGGCTAAAATAACGAAGCCAGCTAAAGCTGGCTAAGGCAACCTTAGGGCGCTTGAGCGCCCTTTGTTGTTTCAGCCGGATGCTTGAGCATCCGGCGAACATGGCTTTACCATGTTAACAGCATATTTGAGTTACTAATGGCTGGCGTTAGCCGGCGGCTGGCGAGAACCAACTCACGAAACGGGAAACTGCCAAAGCTCAGAACCAGCTCCAAAAAATGCACAGAGTCCCAACCATCCGGTGCACGCTTTGTTGGGCCACCGTATTTATAACAGATCATACCTCAGCATATTAACCTGACAAATCTCCATTGCTTGTCCCAAAATTACTCAAGAACTTACGCGTTTCACTTCTCCGTTGCTCGTCAATTGCTTTTCGGAGTTGGATTACATCCGTGCTTCCTGAAAGCACTGGAATGCAATACTCCTTC
>JAEURM010000210.1 GCA_016789245.1 Anaerolineales bacterium | reverse complement strand
AAGAGAACTCATCTTCGCACTAAGGCGTAACGGCTGAAGCGTTTTCATTTGAACCGTGCTAAACCGGATACCGAAACCCACCTACGCCCTGCGCCAAGCGCGGCAAAACCTGCGGCCCTCGGCGCCGCGTTTCACGCCGGAGGAAGTAGCGGCTGTGCTCAAACACTACGCGTTTACAGCGCGGGCCACGCCGCAAGCCCTCACCGGCGGCAATAGTTCCAACATTGCGTTGGAAACTACGGCGGGCCGCGTGGTGCTGAAGCGCTACATCTGGCCGTGGCCGCACGCCGCTACAGAGCATGCGGTACTTCAACGCGCCGGAGAACGCCAGTTGCCCGTGCCGCGAGTGCATCTCAATCAGACGGGACACACGTATACGAATGTGAACGGAAAAACGTATGCGGTGTTTGGTTTTGTGGAAGGTTTTGCGCTGAGTAATTTTTGGTTGTGGCCGGCGGAGCGCGCCAAGCGGGTGGGGCAGGCCGGTGCGCTGTTGGCACAATTTCATTTAGCCATGACCGGCTTTAACCCGCCCAACGAAAAAACGGATGGTTTTACGCCAGACGGCCAACAGTTGGTGCGTGATTTGGATTGGCATTTGGATTTAGTGGAGCGCTTTGAAACGCACACGCGCGCACAAACAACGCGCGATGAGTTGGAAGATTTTTTGCTCAAGTTGGCCGCGCCGCTTAAGGAGCAGTTGGCGCAAGTAGCGCGCATTTACGCTCTACCGGCTAGCCAAATGCCGCGTTCCGCCATTCACGCGGATTTTGCACCCAAAAATGTGCTCTTCAATGAAGGCGGCGTGGCGGCCATTTTGGATTTTGGCGATGCGTGCGTGAATTTGCGAGCGCTGGATGTGGGCCGCGCTGTGGCTACTTTTGCCAGCCGCGCCACCAGTGAAGTGGATACGCACTTGAGTACCATTTTTCTGCAAGCGTATTCCGCGCACGCCCGGCTCACTGAAACGGAAATTCTGAACTTGCCCAGTAGCATGCGCTGGCGGCAATTGCGCAACATTGTATGGATGATTGATCGGTTGTGGAACCAACCGGCCCGCACGCGGCGCGAGGAACTTTTAGCGTTTGTTGCCGCGCGTTGGGAAGAAAGTGAGTGGCTGAGGAGGCATGGCGAGCGTTTGGTTACGCCTTGGCTGACGGAACTTCAGTCCCAAGTATTACTGCATCAATCGGCCTAGAGTGAGTTTGTTATGACGGTGACTTTATTTGCTAACGTACAACCCCAATTTAATCCGTACATCGCATTGTTTCAAAAAGCGGTGCAAAGTGGCTGGGCCGAGCCGGTAACTATTCAGCCGCGTTTTACTTTGGGCTGGGTGTTAAGCCAACGCCGTGCGGGTCAAGTGGCGCACCTGCATTGGCTGGAAAACCAAATTAGCCCGCCCAAGTGGTTTGGGCCAGAGGCTACTGGCTGGCGCAAACTGATTTATCACTTAGGGAATAATCGTCTCGTGCGGCCTATCCGCGCAGTGTGGGCGGTAATGCTGTTTGGTTTGGCACTGTGGCTTTCGCGGCCTCTCGGCATTCGCGTGGTGTACACCGTTCACAACCTCATCGCGCACCGCCAACTCAATGGCTTTTACGCGCGGCTAGAGGCGCACGCGTTGGGCTGGCTCTTCCAACGGGCGGAGGCCATACACGTTCACAGCCAAGAAACGGCCCGCACGGTGTACAGCCTATTTGGCCGCACTCATAATGTGTATGTGGTGCCGCATGGCAATTACATTGGCTGGTACCCCAACACTCTCAGCCGCGCCGCCGCCCGCCAACAACTTGGTTTGCCGGAAGAGGCTTTTGTGTTTTTGTTCTTTGGGCAAATTGCGCCGTACAAGGGCTTGGAAGATTTGCTGGCCGCGTTTGCCAAACTGAATGATGACGCGGCGTGGCTAGTGATTGCGGGCAAAGTGGTGCAGGCTGATTACGGCGCTAAGATTGCGGCGCTTGCCCAGCATCCCCGGGTGGTATATCGGCCCGGCTTTGTGCCCGATACGGCGGTGCAAACGTACTTCAATGCCGCAGATGTGGAAGTTTTACCGTATCAACAAATCACTACTTCTGGTTCCATTCTTTTGGCGTATTCCTTTGGGTGCCCAGTAGTGGCCCCGGCGCGCGGCGCACTCTCCGAGTTGGTGACGCCCGTCACGGGAATTTTGTACTCGCCGGGCCGCCCAAATGCTTTACTCAACGCCCTCAAACAAGCCCACCAAAGGGAATGGTCAGCCGCTATGTTGGACGCGCATGTGCGGCAATATGATTGGGCGCGGCTGGCTCCGGCCCTGCACCAGTTGTATCAATCGGTGGCCGCCACCAATGCGCCGCTTACCTCGGTGGAAACGCCCTCATGAGTTTAAGTATTGGGCCGAACTCGCCCAAACTTCAAAGTGAGCACATTCTGTTGTTTGCCCACAACGCTTGGAATGAAGTGTGGCGTAACAACCAGCATATCTCTTCTCGGCTAGCGCGTGAGAACTTGGTGCTGTACGTAGAGCCAAAAGTTTATCCACTTTCTAAACTGCGGCGCGGCCAAGTGCCCAAAGCGGTTTGGGCTCAGCCCCGCTTAACGCATGCGCAGGATAGTTTGTGGTTGTACCGGCATCCGGTGTGGGCCCCGCGTATGCCGGCCAAGCTGGGGCTAGATAAACTGATGCGCCAGTTACGCCGCACGGCCTTGCTTAGCGCCCTGCGCCAGCTCAAATTTAAGCCCAATTTCCTTAGCTGGGTGTATCAACCTAAGGATTCTGAACTGGTGGGGCAGATGGGCGAACGCTTCATCATTTATAGCGTGGTGGATGAGTATGCGGCGTTTGGTCACCAAACACCAGAAGCGCAACAGTTCATCCGTGAACGTGAACGCCAGTTGCTCCAAATAGCAGATTTAGTTCTCGTTACCTCACCGGCGTTGTTGGCTTCTAAATCTTCCCTTAACCCCAGCACGGTTTGGGTTCCCAACGGCGTAGATTTCACACTTTTTGAACAGGCGTGGCGAGCGAATGAGCCTTTGCCGGAGGATATAATTCGCCTACCGCGCCCAATTGTGGGTTACTCTGGCCATATTAGCGGGCGGCTGAATTTACCTCTGCTAAAACAACTGGCCGAAATGCGGCCAAATTGGTCTGTGGTTTTGGTTGGCTCCGTCTGGGAAACGGGCGCTGAGGCCCAGTTGGCCGCACTGCGCCAATTGCCCAATGTTTATTTCCTCGGCCAAAAGCCAGCGGCGCACGTACCGCATTACATTTCCGGGTTTGATGTGGCTCTCATCCCGTATCTTCAAAATGAAGAGTCACGGAACATTAATCCTATTAAGTTATATGAGTATTTGGCGATGGGGAAGCCTGTGGTGACGGTGGATATTCCGGCCTTAGACGGCTTCCGGCACTTGGTGCGCATGGGAGATTCTGCGGATAATTTCTCCGTACAAATACAGGCCGCTCTTACCAAAAACTCACTGATTTTGGTAGATGAACGCCGCCAAGTGGCCGCCGCGAATACTTGGGATCAGCGTGCGGAACACATTTCGCGGTTGATACAGGCTG
>JAEURM010000020.1 GCA_016789245.1 Anaerolineales bacterium | reverse complement strand
CAGCTTTGCGGCTGGAAGTAACGGTGGAGCCGTTTGCCGAGCGCGAGGTAATTGAAGTGCAAACCACCACTGGTGAGGTGCGGAAGTATCAGCGCTTGGGGCGCTTTAGCTTTGAAGTGGATGGCCAGCCCGCCGCGCTGACTATTTATGCCACGCCGCACGGCTTCTTCTTGCCGTTTGTGGATGCGCTGGCCAATAAGGAAACGTATCCGGCGGGCCGCTACTTAGAGCCAGAGCCGCTGGGCGGCAATAAATTCTTGGTAGATTTCAACGTGGCCTACAATCCGTTTTGCGCGTACAACGAGGCTTACTCCTGCCCGCTGACGCCGTTTGAGAACCGGCTGAAGGTATCCATCCGCGCGGGCGAGAAGATTTTTGACGCGCATTGAGTGATTGGGTGGGAATTTCTGATATGGGAATGGCGGAAACGCGTTATATCTTTTGGTTGATGTGGCGGAAGGATATTGAATCACCGGATGAGATTGTGAAGTGCGTGATTGACACGCGAAAAATACTCGTCATCGCTGATCCGCCGTACTCTCTGCCTTTGCGGCGCATTGTGGAGTGTAGGGCAGTGTATGTTCCGCGTTACACTGACTATGTTGAACTGGTAGTTTGGGGCGAAGACCAACCATCACGGATTCTTGGCCCAGTTAATCCCTTTTTTCCTACTGCATCTGATGGCGGTAATTGGCGAGAAGTCCACGCGATGGTGAAAGTTATCAATAACTTGAAATCCGGCATGAAGATTGATTTAGACCCAGACCCATATAAACGCCAACTCAAGTACAACAAACGCTGGGTGAAGGCAAGCGATAACTACGACGCAAATATTTCACCCGTGATTTATCACCGTGTTCGGCTTGAGCCCACTGTGAGGAAAATGTATCTTGCACTAGTCATATTATTGGGGTCTTTACTTGCCGTGGCATTATTTTTGCAAACACTGACTAAGTTTTTTGGATTTCAATGATTTTAGGTTAGGAGGTACTCAATGTTGCTCAATCTAATTTTCAAACAACCAAAGCTATATTTTGGATTAGCAATTTTACTCAGCGTAATAGTTTGGCTGACGGTAGCCGCATCTTCCACTGCGCCGTGTGCGTGGCCGGTGTGGCTGGGCAACAACCCGCTTCAAGCGGCTCAGCAAGGCACCGGCCCGGCTAGTGATTACGCCCATATTGGCTTGTGGCAAAAGGCGAGTGTGAGCGCCGTTCAGAATCAACCGCCCGCATTGGCGTTCTTGCAAGATGATGACCCAACGTACTTCCTAACATTGGAATTTACCACGCAAAAGAAACCCCTCACCGCGTGGCGCTACGGCTGGGTGGCCTGCCCCTTTGTGGTAGATATGGGCGGCCCGCCGTTGGGGAAATAAAAAAACACCTGACAGATTTTGCAAAATCTGTCAGGTGTTGATATTCAATCCCCAGCCACGGGCGCTAAGGCTTGCTGTTGCCGCCGGTAGTGGAGTGCGCCCTCTGCGCCGAAGAGGAGGAGGGCGGCCCAGACGATGATAAAACCAATCAGGCGTTCTTGTGGAAAAGGCTCACCATACAAAAATACACCGAGCAAAAATTGAAGGGTGGGCGCAATGTATTGCAGTAATCCAATCACCGAGAGCGGAATTCTCTGCACGCCGGACGCAAACAGCAGAAGCGGGATAGTAGTAGCCAGCCCAGCGCCAATCAGCAAAACATCCGTGAGCCAGCCAGTGTGCAAAAACGCCGCTTGGCCGGTGCCTTCTACCCACAGCAGGTAAACCAGCGCGGGCAAAAATAAAATGGCCGTTTCCAGCGTTAGCCCTTCTAGTGAGCCGAGCGGGGCCAGCTTCTTCACCAAACCATACACGCCAAATGTGCTGGCCAGCGTCAGCGCAATCCACGGTAAAGAGCCGTAGGCCACGGTGAGGTACAACACGCCCGCCGCCGCTACGCCGCAGGCCACCCACTGCCACGCGCGCAAACGTTCCCGCAGAAAAATCACGCCCATCAACACGCTCAGTAATGGATTGATGAAATAACCAAGGCTGGTTTCTACGATGTGGCCAGCGTTAACGGCCCAGACGTACGTGAGCCAGTTGAGGCCGATGAGCACGGCGGCGAAGAAGTACGCTTGGAGTACGCGCGGCTGAAAGGCGGCGGCGCGGAAGGCCGGCCAACGCCGCATGGCAAAGAGGACGAGCACGAGCGCCACGCATGACCAGAGGATGCGGTGGCTGAGCAATTCTGGTGCGGGCACTTCACGGAGCCACTTCCAGTAAACGGGGAGTAAGCCCCACAAGCCGTAGGCGGCCAAACCGTAGAGAATGCCTTTATTCATGTAGAAATTTTATCCACGAAGCACACGAAGCACACGAAGTTATTTTGTGGCTAACTAGAACTAGTAGAGCGAGCCAGCGTAATGACGACCACGCCAGCCAAAATGATGCCGAGGCCGAGTAAGCCGAACAGCGTGATGGTGCCATCCGCGAAGAGCAGGCCGAGGCCGAGCGCCACCACCGGGTTTACGTACGCGTAACTGAGCGCCAACGAGGGGCGCACGGTGCGGATGAGGAACATGTACGCAGTGAAGGCCACCAACGAGCCGAACACAATCAGATAAAGCCAGGCGCTCACAGCGGGTAAGGTGAGGGGGCGCATTTGCTCGCCTAAGCTGGCGCTGACTAACGATAACCCAATGCCGCCCACTAACATTTCGGCGGCGGAACCCATGGGGCCGTTGGGCAGTTTGAGTTTGTAGCGGCTAAGCACCGAGCCGAACGACCAACCGATGGGCGCAAGCACCAGCGCCATCGCGCCGAGTGGGGCCGCGCGCAGTTCACCTTCCAAGTTCAGCAGAATCACGCCCACCAAGCCGAGTGCAATGCCAAGCCACTCTCGGCGTGTGGGCCAGTGGCCGAAGAGACCAGAGAACAGCGCCGTCCACAATGGGGCCGTGGCAATTACCGCCGCCGCTAACGCGGAGGAAACCCACTGTTCTGCAAACGTTACGCCACCGTTGCCCACGCCGAGCAATAACAGCCCGACGATGCCGGCGTGAAGCCATTCTTGGCGCGTGGGCATCGGCTCGCCGCGCCAGCGTAGCCAGCCCAACATCAGCCCACCGGCCACAATAAAACGGGTGCCCACTAACATGAAAGGCGGAAAAGACTCTAGCGCAAAGCGTAAAGCCAAGTAGGTTGAGCCCCAAATAAAATACACTGCCAGCAAGTTCAGCCATACTTCGGGCCGCTGGCGGCGGAGGTTTTGAATTAAAGAAGATTGAGAGAGTTCCATGAATCTTTTCGGACGCGGATGAACGCAGATGGCCGCAGATGAGGCGTGATACTTCGGCGAAAATCTGCGTACTACGTCAGCGTTTATCTGCGTCCAATTGAGTATTTACCAAAAAATATGCCCTTCACCCACCACGGTGGTTTGGCCGCCGATTTTTAACTCCGTGAAAGTGCCTCCGGCGCGGCGGGCGATGACGTGAATTTGGCTGGGGCGGCCCATCTCCATGCCTTGCTCAATTAAGAAGCGGCCCTCCGGCACTAAGCCGTAATGCACCGCATACGCGGCCATAGGCGCGGCGGCCGAGCCGGTGGCCGGGTCTTCGGGAATATCAAAGATGTGTGGGGCAAACATGCGTGCATGCAATTGCACATGCGGCGCGGAAGTTTCCGTAGTGAACAAATACGCGGCGGCGAATTCCTGCTCACCTTCAAACAACGCGGCCAGCGCGGGCTGATTGACTTTACAGCGGCCAATGGCTTCCAGTGAGCGAAGCGGGATAAAAATAAACGGTACGCCGGTGGAAACTCTTTGCACGGGCAAATCCGCGCGCAAATCATCCACCGTCACGCCCAACGCGGCGGCCACACGCTCTTTATCCGTGCGGATAGGGCCGAACTCCGGCGCTCGGTGCGTCATCCACACAAATTGTGGCTCTCCGGCAGAGTTGCGCTCAATCTCCACTGGGATGGGGCCGATTTTGAGTTGCAGAGTAGCTTCTTTGCCCGCCAGCACGCCACTTTGCGCCAGCACAAATGTGGTGCCCACGGTGGGATGGCCAGCCATCGGCATTTCAATGGCGGGGGTAAAAATGCGCACGCGAATATCGGTGCCGGGTAGTTCAGGCGGCAGTACAAACGTGCTCTCGGAGTAGTTCATCTCGCGCGTGAGCGTTTGCATTTGCTCGGTGGTGAGGCCGCGCGCATCGGTGAACACGGCCAGTTGGTTGCCGCCAAACGGCTTGTCCGTAAACACATCGGCTTGAATGAAGTGATATTTGGGCATGGGGCTCCGTGTTTCGTTGTGCGTATTCCGTGAGACGTAAAACGTGAAACGCACTACGCAATGCGCAACACGCACTACGTTTCACGTTTCACTTCGTAAATTACTCCAACACTTCCACTATCTGCCCTAACTGTAACATGCCCGGCGCGGCGTGGATGACGTTTTGGCCGAAGAGCACGCCGCGTTCGCTATCACGATACGTGGCGAGGGTGGCTAACGGCTCTTTGCCGCGCACGGCGGTGTTTTGGTCAGTAGTGGTAATCATACAGCGCGCGCACGGCTTCACAATATCTAGCACCACCGCGCCAATGCGAATTTGCTTCCACGTATCTTCCGCGTACGGCGTAGCGCCAGAAACTACTAAGTTAGGCCGAAAGCGGTTCATGGGCAAAGGCGTGGCTAGCCGCGCGTTCAAATCATCTAAAGATTCCTGCGAGATGATGAGCAGTGGGTAACCATCTGCGAAGCCGGTTTGGTCTGTGGGGCGGCGGGCGTATTGTGCGCTCACGTTTCGCACTACGGCCTCATCAAATTTCACCAGCCGCACGGTTTCTCCCAAATAGTCACTCAACCACTGCGCGGCGGCTTCACCCTGATCAAGCGCTTCCACCGTATCCCGCCAAATCTGCACCGGGCGGCGTTGTGTGGCCGAGTGCGTTTCTATGCTCAGCGGGGCTTGGCCGGGCGCAGTGAGCGTGAGTGTGCCATTTTTAATGTGCGGCTCCAGCAAAGCCAGCTTGGCATTTTCGCGTTGCGTCACAAATTGGTTATCAGCGTTCACAATCAAAAAGCGCCGGTCATGCTGGAGGCCGCGCTCATCCAGTTGTGCCGCTTCCAGCGCGTGGCCCCGGCACGATTTAATAGGATAGTAAAACAGGCCGGTGAGCGTAATCATTGCGCACCTGAGGCGGCGGGCGCGGCCGGGCGCAGGGCCTGCCAAATGGAACGGCCATTCACCACTAAAATTCCGCCCACCACCAATGCTGAACCAGCAAACAGCCGCCAATCGGCTGGCTCGCCCAGAAGCACAATGCCCAGCAGTAAGCCAATGACTGGAAACACGTAAGTAACGAGTGAGGCGCGGGTTGGCCCCCACGCGTTGATAAGCGAGAAGAACAAAAGATACGCGAGGCAAGAGCCCAACAAGCCGAGCCAAATCACCGCAAACCACGCCAGCGGTGAAGTGGGGAAGACCATCGGTTGTTCCGCAATCGGCGTGGCCACCCACATCATGGCATCGGCCAACAACAGCACCATGAAGGATTGCACCACTGGCGATTGCCCGCGCAGGTGTTTGCGCGAAAAGTTCACGGCCACGGCGTAAGAAATAGAGGCGGCCACCACCGCCAACTCGCCCCACACGTTGCCCGCCAACGCCCCAAGCTGAAAATCTTTGCCTACCAAAATCACTAAGCCAATAAAGCCAATGAGCAGGCCGCCTAAGCGCCCGGTGGTGATTTTTTCATCATCTTGCCAGAAGTGGGCGATGACGATGGTGAACAGCGGCACAGTGCCGTTGAGGATGGAAGCTAAACTTGAGTCAATCAATGTTTCGCCCCAAGTGATAAGCACAAAGGGCAGGGCGGTGTTGAACAAGCCCATGAAGGCAAAAGCCCACAGCACGCGCGGGAGGCGAGGGAAGTGTTGTGGCCTAAGCGCCAGCACGCCCACCATGCCCAGCAAGCCAAACAACAGCCGGAACGTGACGAGCATGAACGGCCCAAACGTGGTGGCGCCTTCGGGGTGCAATAAACCTAAGGTGGGCAATTCACCGCCTTGTCCAACCTTAATCCACAAAAAGGATGAACCCCACACCAAGCCTAAAAGTGCAAATAAACTCCATTCCTTGAGTTTCATAATTGTTTCCTTTCAATTTCAGTTACGGCTGAAATGGTAAGTTGTAAGTGAGCGGCGGCCTAACGGTTTCTTGCGGTGAAGTGCATGGGACACGGAATTACGTGGACAAACACGGATTTGGTATCCATCCGTGTGATTCAGTGTTTATCCGTGTCCCTTAAAAAGCCCCATCGCCTCCGCCACTTGATGCGAAAGCGCGTCTTCGCGTTGTTGAAGTTGCGCGATGATGTTGGCGTAATCGCCGGCGTTGCGGTTTTGGCTCAGCTTGAACTTGGCCTCTACCCGCGTCACCACCATCTCAAACATCACCACGCCGTGCATTTGCTGAATGACTTTGGGCGGCTGTTCTTCCAACTTGTACGTGCCGGGTTGGGCCTCATACTGGTTCACCATGCGCGTTAAGTGGGCCAAAACTTCCGCTTCATCTTCAATCAGCCGCGCATGGCCATACGCATGCACCGTCATGTAATTCCACGTCGGCACATTCGGCTGGTCATACCAGCGCGGTGAGATGTACGTGTGTGGGCCGCTGAAAATCACCAGCATGGTTTTTTCTGGCATGAGCGCGCGCCAGTGGGCGTTGGCCTTGGCGAAGTGCCCGGCCAAGCGGCGCTCGCCGGTTTCGGTCACGGTTAGTTCCAGCGGCAAGTGGGTGGCCACTGGCACGCCGGTTTCATCCGTGCTCACTACCACGGCAAAATTATTCTGGCGGATGAAATCATTGATGATGGCATCATCCGTGACGGAGTAAAGCTGAGGAACGTACATAGTGTTAAATGCGCAACTTCACCACAGAGTACACTGAGAACACAGAGAGAACACTCAGTGTCCTCTGTGTTCTCAGTGGTTAATCACTTGCGGTTCAAAAAGTTTCTTGAATGAAAAAGCGTGTGGCGTTTCGCCATGCTCAGTGAGGTACTCTAAACGCGCTTTGGCTTCTTGGGGTGTGGGGAGGGTGCCCGCCGGAAGCCACCACATCGCCATATACGGTGTAGTGAGTGTTTCAAACCACTCATGCCGCCGGCGCACAAAGGCCACATGCTCACTTTTGTAAGCATACTCTCTTAGTGCGTCCACGCTTTCCCACACGCTCAAATTAACAGCCAGGCGTTCATCGGCGTAAACCCGAATGGAAGTGGCGTTGCCAGTGTCATCTTTCAGCCGCCATACAAAGCCCGGGCTGGCTTCAGCTAGCGCGTTGATGCGGTCTAACGCGTTCATAAACTCGGCCACCACCGGGCTATTGGTTGGCCCCAACATGCGGCCAATGTTTAGTTGGGCAATGTGAAATTGGGTCATGGGCGCGCCACGTTACTGGTTATTGGTTCGTTGCCACGCGGCATAAATGCCGTGCATCTGCTCAATGTGTTCGCGCACATGGCGCTCGTAAATATCCAGCCACTCATCAAACGTCATCAGCCCGCTCTCAGAGTGCGTCACAGTGTTATCCCACACGGAGGGCGGCAGGTGGCGGATGAGCTGATACGTGTTCCGGCGCAAAAGCTGGAACAGTTCTAGCGCTTCGTCCGCGTTTTGTTCGGTGTAATTCAGCGCGCGTGCCCATTGCATTTCATCGTAGCCCAGCACCGTAGAGCCGGGTTCGGCGGCCAAGCGCCGCGCCCGCACGTAGCTGTTAGCTTCGCTATCGGTGATGTGCACCACCACCTCATGAATTGTCCATTCATCTGGTGTAGGGCGGAAGTGCCACGCGGCGCGCGGCAAAGCTTTGAGCGCGGCTTCTAGCTTTTCACCGGCTTGACCGTAGGCTTCAATTTTAGCTTGGCGTTCAGTAGCGTTCACTTGCCATTCACTCCGTTGCGGGCCGTAGTTCGCCGCTCTAAACCAGCGGAGGCCGCCACTTCGGCCACATCCAGCGGCCCATTTTCCTTTAGCGTACTCATCACAATCATCGTCACACTGCGGGTTACGGTTACCTTAGAGCGAATGCGGCTCAGTAGGGCATGCAGTTGTTCCGGGCCAGCCACACGCGTTTTTACAATCAAACAATCTTCACCGGCAATATCGTATGCTTCCAAAACTTCTGGGTCTTGGGCAATGCTGTGCAGGCCAGCGTCATGTTTTTCATCAAACCCCAGCGTCAGCCGGATAAAGGCCGTAAGCGGGCGGCCCAGCGCAGTGGGGTTCACGCGTACAGTGTAGCCTTCAATCACGCCGCGTTGTTCTAGTTTTTTCACCCGCTCAAACACCGAAGGTGCGCTCAGGCCTACCTCTTTGCCAAGTTCAGCGTTGGTCAGCCGCGCATCTTTTTGGAGTAGTTCTAAAATCTGGCGGTCAGTATCATCTAGCGCTGGGAACATGTTAGTTCAACACTTCCAACACCACCGGCATCTCAGATAATGGAGAAACCAAAGCCACCTCGGTGCTGGAGTTAAGGGCAATTTGCTCATCCGCGCCCAACACAATATCGCGGCCCTGCGCCGAGAGCCAAGCTTGGCCGTTTACCACGCGCACGCGTTGGCCCACCTCGGGTAGGCGGTACACTTCACCGGGGTACACGGCTAAGCGTACCAGCACATCGGAAGCCGTAATGTTGCGGCTGAGAAAAGTAGAGTTGAGAGTTTTCATGCGTAGCTCCTATCCAATGAATTTTGGGTGATTGATGATTTTGCCTAATACCAGACTGATGCAATCCAAAATTCACTTAAGTTTATAAGGCGAAATCGCGATAAAGTCAATTGGCATTAACGCCTTCTAATAAAAGACGAAATAATTTTAGCTGAATGATATTAGGCCGCGCCGCGCGCCGAATATTTTTAGGGGCCGGGCGGTGATATTTTCACGCCTTTCTTCCGCTATAATCCCAACTCCTAGATTGCCTTCCACGTTTAAAACTAGGACGCAGATGAACGCAGAAAACGCAGATTCTTACGCTTTATCAGCGTGCACACCCGCCCTTGCGGGCGGTGCACGGGTCTGCGTCCAAAACGATACTCCGCCCATAATCCCTAAACCACTATGCACCTCACCCTCATCCCATCCCCATTTGACTTAGATCAATCCTTACAACGTATGGGCCGCGCGCCCGCTGAATTGTTGGCCGCAGGCTTGGTAACCCAGCTGGAAGCGGCAGGCCACACAGTTGAAGTTTTGGAGCGTGAAACGGATTTGGGCGCGGGTGAGCGTTTAACCCGCATGGGCCGCAACTTGGCCGCGCTGGCCGAGGCTGTGGATGCCGCGCGGCGGGCTGGGCGCTTGCCGGTGATTTTGGGTGGCGATTGCACCACTTCTATTGGCGTGGTGGCCGGTTTGCGGCGCTCACTGCCCGCGGAGTTGGGCATTGCGTGGTTTGATGCGCACGGCGATTTCAACACGCCAGAAACCACCATCAGCGGCTACTTGGGCGGCATGCCGTTAGCGTGTTGTTGTGGGCGTGGGCTGGATGAACTGCGCGCCGCCGCTGGCCTGCTCTTGCCGGTGAAGGAAGAACACGTAGCCCTCCTCGGCGTGCGAGATTTAGACCCGGCGGAAAAAGATTTGCTGGATACAACGCCCGTGCAACGTTTTGAACCGGCGCACGTTTCACGTTTTGCGCCGCTGGCCGTTCCCACCTATCTGCATTTTGATATTGATGCGCTGGATTTAGCGTTTGCGCCCGGCGTGAGTTACCCCGCGCCCGGTGGCCTTACGCCCCAAACGGCCTTGGAAGCCACGCGGAAAGTTGTGCCGCACCTAGCCGCCTTCTCCCTCACCGCCGTAAACCCTGAGCGCGATGTGGCCGGCCAAACCGTGCAAACCGCGCTTCAAATTCTAAATGGTGTTTTGAATCAACGGATTGAGCGGATGTGAGCGGATATATCAATTTCATTGATTAGCCCTTCGCGGGCTTTTGATGTTGACCTGAGTAATAAGCTTTGGAAGGCCCGCGAAGGGCTAGCAAGTTTTCGGTATGGTT
The DNA here is from genome assembly GCA_016789245.1 of Anaerolineales bacterium. Next base: position 4,786 of record JAEURM010000020.1, on the reverse strand, counting down.
TCATAAACAAAAACGAGCGGATGGTTTATCCATCCGCTCATCTGTTAATTTCCGCTGTATCTGTTGACGAATTACCGATTGGCGAAGCGATAGCCCACGCCGCGCGAAGTGATGATGTAATCCGGCTTCTCCGGGTCTCGCTCAATCTTCTTCCGCAAGTAGTGCACGTACAACTTCAAACTCTCCGCCCCATCACCATACTCTGGCCCCCACGCTTGCGCAATTAATTCACTGCGGGTGAGCACGCGGCCAGCATTCCGGGCTAAGTGCGTAAGTAGAGAAAACTCTTTTGGCGTCAACTCCACCAAATCACCCCGCACCGTTACTTCCCGCGTGAGGAAGTTGATGTGTAACTCATTATTGTTGAAGGCGAGTTCATCTGTCGTCTTATGGTCTGACGATTGACGGCGGAGGTGCGCTTTGACGCGCGCCACCAACTCACGATTATCAAACGGCTTGACAATGTAATCGTCGCCGCCAATTTCTAAGCCCTTCACCACATCTTTTATGCCCGATTTGGCCGTAATAAACATCACCGGCACCTCTGAAAATTCGCGGAGCCGGCGGCATACCTCCCAACCATCCATATCTGGCATCATCACATCCAACAGCACCATATCTGGCTTTTGGTCTTGCGCCATTCGCAAGCCCTCACTTGGTGTAGATGTGGTAATTGCTTGAAACCCGTTGTGTTGGAGCAAAGTGCTCACCAGCCAAAGGGTATTTTCATCGTCATCAATCACGAGAATCTTTTCAGCCATTTGTTAACCCTGCCGAGCATTCGTTAGAAAAGTCTAACACGCTCGGCAAACTAACGCAAATCACACATTTTGGCTATTTGTACCGCTTTAAGATACGAGTTGGGTTGCTGAGCCGTTGGCATTTGGCTTGAAGATGGTTTTGATGGGCAATACAATCTTGGGGAGGTAACCTCCACATAAATACGGGCGGGGCGGCCAATGAGCCGTTTTCATTCAGTTCCAGTCTGGCTTGGGGCCTCATTGCGCTAGTTTCTTTCACACCGTAACCTGCCTAAAGTTAAGTTGCCGTATGGAACACACGTGCTACAATGCCTTGCATGGCGCTGGAACTCAATCAACTCCTCAACCAAGTTACGCAACTCAGCACCCACGCCGCTGACCGATTAACGGACCTCAACCAACGCTTGCCCGTAGCCCGAGCCGCCCTCCACAGCCTCAGCACAGTGGATGACGAACTGCAAGCTAAAGTGAAGCAAGCGCTTCGGTTACGGTGGGGTGGTGCGGTGCCCACGCATGAAGGCATTAACCGTGCCTTCCCGGCCCCGGCTTGCCCAGCCCGCCTGAATGTTTTGGGCGCAGATGGCTCCCAGATTTACCCAGACCGGCACGGTGTGGCGCTGTACTATCTCATCAATGTGGGCAGTATTGTGTTCAAGCACGGCTCCGGCGAAGCGCCGCAAGTGTTCTCTCGGCCAGAAGTGTTTTATGAAGATGCCGATTTGTATGAAGAAGAGAGCGGCGCGCAAATTCCGATTGAGAAAATCAACGCGGAACGTGATACGCGTGAATTAGGTGAGTTAGCGCGGCTAGCCCAAGAAGACGGCGCTGTGCCCACCGTGGCGTTGTTGGATAACGGCCTTTTGCTCTACATCACTTTGCAAACCACCAATCAAAAATTGAGTGACGCCGTTTTGCGCGGCTATCTCAAACAGTTGGATGCGCTCAAAACTTCTGGCGCGGCGGTGGCTGGCGTGGTGGATAGGCCGCGCGCCGCCAGCGTGGTGCGGCTACTGCACTTGGCCACGCTTGAGCCGGATGAAATTAGAGAAGAAGCTCTGCGGGATTTGGGGCCGTTCAATCACCTCACGGATGGCCGCTTGTTTGAGTTTCTTCAGCCGGGGGAACGCAGTGCGCTGTTTGAAAACGGCTCACCGGCCAATCAAGACCGGTACAAACCGGCTGGCCATTCCATCTACTTCTTTTATTTGAATGCGGGCCGCGTGGGCCGTGAGGCGCTATTGCGTGTGGAAGTGCCGGAGTGGGTGGCGCGGGATGACGCCCGCCTAAACTTAGTGCACGCCGCGTTGCTGGAGCAGTGCCGCATCACTGATGGTTTTCCGTACGTGCTAGTGCGCGCGCATGAGTTGGCCGTAGTGACGCAAGCTGAGCGCCGCGAGTTTGATAACATGGTGTTGAGTGCTATGGTGCGGCGCGGCCTAAATCCCAGCGTCTCACACAAGGCGCAAGGCAAAGCATGGACAGGCACTGGGAAGCGTAGATATCCGTAATATACTGAGCGGTGAAAGGGTGACATGACAGCCTCCGGTCACCCTTTCATCCCTTCACTTTTTCACTCTGTCACATCATCATGACTGAACTAAAACTTGGCCGTCTCTTGCGCAGTGCCACCACCGGTTATGTGTTTGGGTGCAAAATCCCAGAGAGCGAAACGCCGCGCTTCGGTGATTTTGTCAAAGCCCCCGCCCAGCGCGGCCAATCGCAAGTGATTGGCTTGATTTACGATATTGCCGTTTCCGATGACGGTTTTGTGCGCCCCATGTCTACGGCAGATTTGCCGGACGAAGTAATTCTAGATCAGCGCAACAACCGCAACGTGCCGATTGAAGTGAGTGTGCTGGCCATTGGCTCACAAACGGGCAGTGGCTTTGTGCCCGGTTTGCCGCCGCAACCGCCCATCACGCTAGATACCATCACCGCTTGCACGGAAGCCGAAGTGTGCGCCTTCACGGAAAAGCTAGATTTTCTGCCGTTGGTGATTGACTCTACCGAAGCGCCGGCCGATGAGTTATTGGCGGTGTTGTTCCGCCGCGCCGCGCTGTGCCGCCCGCCACAAGACCGAGAGCGCTTTTCGCAAAAGGCGGGCCGCGAGCTGGCCAAATTACTCAGCCGTGATTTACCGCGCCTTGAAAGACTCTTGCGCCGTATTCAGCCGGGGTATTGAGTTTGGGCGGATGAACGCTGACTACGCTGAAAAATCGCTGAGGACGCTGATACTTTATTTCAGCGAAATCAGCCTCACCAGCGGTTTCAGCGTTTCAGAGAGTTTCGTGTAATTCGTGAAATTCGTGTTGAAGAGGATTCTGAAAGATGACTTTCCCTTCTGAACTTGACCCGTTTTTGCGGCACGCGTTTAGGCGGCGGCTGGGCACGGTGGTGAGCGGCTCACTCTCTCAGGGCTTGCAGGTAAAGCTGGAGCCGGGGGATGTGGCGCAAGGCGTGCCGCCCGGCGCAGTGATTGAAGAACTGGCCGTTGGCAAATATGTAGTGGTGGATGGCGCTTCGCAACGCAAGTTCTTCTCCATCATTACGGATATTGCGCTCGGCCACCTTAACCCAGAACTGCTCAGTTCACCGCCCGCCGCCGATGATGCGTTTGCGCAAGCTGTGTACGGCACTGAGTTAGCGTTTGGGCAAATCAACGTAGCGCCCATGCTGGTTTTAGAAACGGGCGCCGACGAAGCCAAGCCGGTAAAAACCATCCCCGCCCACTTCTCACCTGTGTTTGAAGCCACCGAGGAGGACGTTGACCGCATCTTTGGCCGCGAAGATGAAGACCACTGGCATATTGGCACGCCGTTGGATATGGAAAACATCAAGGTCAATCTTGATTTAAAGCGCTTTGTAGAACGTTCCTCTGGCGTGTTTGGCAAAAGTGGCACGGGCAAGAGCTTCATCACGCGCACCATTTTGGCCGGCATTATTAAGGCCAACGCCGCCAGCAATTTGATTTTTGATATGCACAATGATTACGGCTGGGAAGTGCGCAACGAGCACGGCGTGGCCTACAAAGGTTTGCGGCAGTTATTTAGTGATGGCCGCGTGGCGGTGATTGCGCTGGACCCGGATACCTCGCGCGCGCGCGGCAGTACGATTGATGGCACTCTGCAAATTGGCCTGAACCAAATTGAACCGGAAGATTGTGAGATGCTGGCCGGCGTGCTGGGGCTGAGCGATGTGCAAGTGGGTGCGCTCTTTTACTTACGGCGCAAACTCGGCACGGATTGGGTGGCGCGCTTGCTGGACGAACACGATACCAGCGCCATTGATGAGATTGAAGAGTCCGAGAAGATTCAGAGCGGCACGCTCCGGGCCATTCAGCGTAAGTTTGAGTTGTTCCGCCGCTTTGGCTTTTTGCGTGAGACGCCGCCCGCGCAAGATATGGTGGCTGAGATTTTTCATTTGCTCAACCGTGGCAAACACGTGGTGCTGGAGTTTGGCACGTACGGCAACACGTTGGCCGCCTATGTGCTGGTGGCCAATTTCCTCACGCGGCGCATTCACGCCAAATACGTGGAAGAGAAAAACCGAGCGGCGGGCAAAGTGGGGCAGGAGCCGCGCCCGCTCGTCATCACCATTGAAGAAGCGCACAAGTTCCTAGACCCAGAAATTGCTCAGCACACCATCTTTGGCACCATCGCGCGCGAATTGCGCAAATACAACGTCACGCTGTTGATTGTGGATCAGCGGCCCAGCGGCATTGAAGAAGAAGTGATGAGCCAAATTGGCACGCGCGTTACCTGCTTGCTGGATAACGAAGCTGATATCCGCGCGGTGTTCTCCGGCGTGAGCGGGGCCAGCCAACTGCGCCAAGTGTTAGCGCGGCTAGATACTAAACAGCAAGCGCTCATCTTGGGCCACGCCGTACCCATGCCCGTAGTAGTGAAAACCCGTGAGTACGGCCCAGAGCTATACAAAGCCGTTGGCTGGGCCGATGAAGCCGAGAAGAAACAAAAAGCTAAGAAGCAGAATGAGGATTTGTGGGGGGAGTGACGAGAAAATAGCTT
>JAEURM010000209.1 GCA_016789245.1 Anaerolineales bacterium | reverse complement strand
TCTATCTTTCTGAGGCTCCTTTGAACGCCTCGCCCGCCATCGGCTGTAAGCCGACGGCTCAAATTAGGCAAGCCTGCAAAGTGGTCTTTTGAGAAACACGGCGTGCTTCACAACCGATGCCGAACTGAACGAATTGAAGTCTTGTTCTAATTAATACTGGCCTACATTTTTCTTCTGCAACCACCCCGCCCACGTGATGGTGCCTTGCCGGTTTTGCGGGCACGTGTTGTAACCACGCCGGAAACCTTCAGCGGCCGGAAAGGGCAGAGGCAGATGAAACACCAGCCGCCGCAAACCATGCGCGGCCAACCACGCCGCAATAATTTCACCGGATGGTAATACTTCCGGCCCGCCCACGTCCGCCACGCGGCCCACTGGCCCAGCCGCCACACACGCCGCTAACGCCTCCGCCACCTCACCCGCATCCACTAACTGAAATTGCAAATCTTTTGGCAGAAATAGTACTGGAAATCGCGAGAAGGCTTTTAGCGCCCGGTCTAACAAATCATGAAATTGCGTGGCGCGCAGAATGGTGTAAGGCACACCGCTGGCTTCAATCAGCCGCTCGGCTTCTAATTTGATTTTGTAATAGGGGTAAGTGGGAAAGCGCTCAATGCCCACAATGGAAATGTAGATGAAGTGCGTGGCCCCAGCGGCGCGGGCGGCGGCCAACAGCCGTTGCGTGCCATTTATATCTGCCGCCCGCGTGCGTTGCATAGGGCTGGAGGCACAATGGATGATGATGGGCGCACCCGCCACCGCCGCTTCCAAGCCAGCGCTGGTTTCTAAATGCGCTTGCGCCCACTCCGCGCCCTCCGCCAAACGGGCCGGTTGGGCGCTCCGGCTCATAATGCGCACCGTGTGGCCTTGTTGTATCAAGCGCGGCGTCAGCGCACGGCCCAGCACGCCTGTTCCGCCAGTGATGAGAATTTTGGTCATAGTTTCCTCGCTTTCCCATAAACCCTTAGGGTTGATAACTTTCCTTTCACCAGACAAGACGGCTAACAAACCGTATTTGTGACAAGTGCGCTAAAATTCTGCCCTGTGCGCGATTGGTTCCTAACTCAAGATGACCCCTTAGCTCTGCGGATAGCGGCTGACGCACGCCTAACCCCCACTGATTACGCCGATGACCATATTTGGGAACTGAGCCTGGCCGGTGGTGAGCCGCCCGCGTTGGCGCTCCGCACCAGCTTTGGCCTGCGCGCGCGCGATTTGCGCTTGTTCCCCATCTTTACCGAAGGCGATAAAACGGCTAGTGACCCGGCCAACTTTGTGTTCACGCCCGCTATGCGCGCCTTCTATGTGAATTACCTGCGCGTGACGTTTGAGCCGCTGGAAGGTTTGAGCGTTACCGCGCACTACTGGGTTCCCAATTCACACACCGTGGCCGGGCAATTCACTATCATCAGCCACACGCCGCAAGAAACGGCCCGCGCCGTGCGCTTCTCACTAGCCGCCCTCCTTAAACCCGGAGAGAACGCGGCCCTGATGACGCCCGTGCTGGCGGAAACCCTTACCCTTTTGCAGGGCCATTCTGGCAATTTAGAAATTTGTTTGGCGCTAGATTCGGAGTGTGTGGCGGATACTTTGCCGCATCCAGAACTCACGCTCACGTTGGAATTGCCGGCCAACGCGCCGGTGGTGGTGCGTTGGGTGCTGGCCGCTCGGCCCCAAGCGGCGGAGGCGGTGGCACAGGCGCGTGAACTTTTTGCGCGCGAGTGGGACGGTGAATTTGCACGCATTGAATTGCTCAACCAAAGTTTGCTGGATATTGAAACGGGTGACCGAGATTGGGATGCGGCCTTGGCGTTCTCACAAACCGTGGCGCTGAGGAGTTACGTTGGCCCAACGCCACACCTGCCACATCCCTCCTTTGTGTTTGCCCGTACACCAGATAAAGGCTACTCGCGCAAAGGCGATGGCTCGGATTACAACTGGCAGTGGGATGGGCAGGTGGCCACCGAAGCGTATGTGAACGCGCCGCAAATTGCGCCCATTGCGCCCGAACTGGCCCAAGGGGTGATTAAGAATTGGCTGATGGTGCAAGATGAAAAAGGCTTTATTGATTGGAAGCCCGGCCTCGCTGGGCAACGCAACAAGGCCCTGTGTATGCCGCTCTTGGCTTCCACGGCGTGGGCCATTTACGAGTACACGGAAGACGTTAGCTTCTTAGAAGAAATTTACGCTGGGCTAGACCGTTTCTTTGATACATGGTTTACGCCCAAGCATGACCGAGATGAGGACGGTGTGCCGGAGTGGACGCACACTATTCAATCCGCGTTTGATGAGCATCCGTTGTTTGCCAAGTGGGTGCGTTGGGCGCAAGGCGCGGATATTACGGCGGTGGAAGCCCCAGATTTAGCGGCGTATTTATACAAAGAAGTGCACGCCCTCATCAAAATGGCGCGCGTGCTTAACTTGCCCGAAGATGCCACCCTCAGCGCGTGCGCGGCGCAATTGCAAGCCGCCGTGGAAAACATGTGGCAGGAAGAAACGGCCTGCTACCACTACGTTGATCGTGATTCACACGCCGTTCTAAAAGGCGAAGCGTTGGCGCAGGGCGTAGGCAACTTCGCCGTAGATATCAATCGGCAGTTCAACGCGCCGGTGCGCTTGCTGGTTAAAGCCCTCGGCCCACGGGAGGCCCGGCCCGATATGGTGGTGACGTTGAGTGGGCGCGGCAAACGTGGGCGGCACCGCGTGGAAACGCTCAAGCGCTCCCACGTGCAGTGGTATTTTGGCATGGGCACGGCCGTGAGTGATAAGTTGTACGTGGAGTTAGAGCGGATTGAAATCTCCGGCCTGACGAATGAGTTTGATGTGCAAGTGAGCGTGGTGGATTTATCACTTCTAGATCAAACGCTCCTTCTGCCGCTGTGGGCCGGAATGCCCCACCCGGCGCGCGCAGAAACGTTGGTGCGCCAAACCCTGCTCAACCCAGAAACGTTCTGGCGCTTGTACGGCATCCCCAACACGGCGGCCAATGCGCCCACCTACAAACCAGATAACCGTGAAGGCTCCGGCGGCGTGTGGTTGATGTGGAATACCATGCTGGGCGAAGGCTTGCTGGAGTACGGCTACCGCGCCGAGGCGGCTGAACTGGTGACGCGGCTGATGATGACGATTACGAGCACGCTCAAAGCGGAGAAAGCTTTCCGCGAGGCGTACAACTCTGAAAAGCTAGAAGGCTTGGGCGAGAAAGATTACATCTGGGGTGTGGCCCCTGTTCATCTATTCATGTGCGTTGTGGGGGTGCGCGTTATCAGCCCGCAACGCCTGCACCTTTCCGGCCACAACCCGTTTCCGTGGCCCGTTACCATCCGCTGGAAAGGCCTCACCGTTACGCGCGCCGCCAACTCCGCGCACACCACCATCACCTTCCCCGGCGGCCAAACCATAGAGACGGAGGTGGAGGGGTTTGTGGAGGCGTGAAAGGAGGGGGAAACACCCAATTACAAAATCGATTTCAAACCAGCTCGAATTTCCAATCTACAAGTTCCAATGGGATTTTCTTATCTAGAAATTGATGAATCCGATTCGCAAACTCATAGGACTCTTTG
>JAEURM010000208.1 GCA_016789245.1 Anaerolineales bacterium | reverse complement strand
TAAATTGTGTAAAGTGTAATGCGCGCCACCTGACAGGTCTTAAGTTTTCTTTGATGATTGTGCTTTGCAATTTTTTATCAGCTGAAACATGAATTTCCTCACCACTGAAATCCTCGTCATCGGCGGCGGCAGTACCGGCGTGGGCATTGCGCGCGATGCCGCCCTGCGTGGCTTTAAAACTATCTTGCTAGACCGGAGCGATTTAGCCACCGGCACCACGGGCCGCTACCACGGCCTGCTTCACTCTGGCGGGCGGTACGTGGTGAAAGACCCCGTTTCTGCCAAAGAGTGCATTGATGAGAATTGGATATTGCGCAAGATTGCGGCGGATTGCATTGAAGATACCGGCGGCCTGTTTGTGGAAACCGAGCATGATGACCCAAGCTACGCCGCGCAATTTGTAGATGGTTGCCACAAGGCCGGCATCCCCGTGGAAGAGTGGACGGTGGCGCAAACGCTCAAGCGTGAGCCCCGCCTCAGCCCCCGCCTCCGCCGTTCTTTCTGGGTGCCGGATGGCGCCATTGATGCGTGGAAAACGGTGTGGGCCAACGCGCGGGATGTGCAACTCCACGGCGGCCAAGTTCTGCCGTATCACAAAATCATCCGCCTCATCCGCGAGAATGATGCTGTGAAAGGCGCGGTAGCCCTCAACACCCGCACCGGTGAAGAAGTAACTATCCACGCGGATTTCACGCTGAATGCTTCTGGCGCGTGGGCGGGGCAAATTGCCGCGATGGCCGGCTTGAACGTGACGGTGCTGGCGGGCAAAGGCATCATGATTGCCATGAACCACCGCCTGACACAGATGGTGGTGAACCGGCTAAAGCGCCCGGCGGACGGCGATATTTTGGTGCCCATCCGCACCGTGTGTGTGATTGGCACCACCGATGTGCGCGTGGCTGACCCAGACCATTGGCCGATTGAAGCCGAAGAAGTGCAATACATGTTGGAGGAGGGCGAGAAGCTAGTGCCCGGCTTCCGTGAGGCGCGGGCCTTGCGCGTGTGGGGCGGGGTGCGGCCACTGTACCAGCCGCCCAACTTAGGCAGTGTGAGCGATACACGCGATGTGAGCCGCACGTACACGCTGTTGGATCATCCGCAGACGGACGGCGTGCAGGGCTTCCTCACCATGACGGGCGGCAAGTTCACCACGTACCGCCAAATGGCCGAAGTGGCCATGAACGCCGCCTGCCGTTACTTAAAAACAGAGCGGCCTTGCACCACCGCCACGCAAATTCTGCCGGATTCTGGTGAGCAGAAATATTACTGGCTGGGCGCGCGGCTGGCGCACCGTGAGAAAGATTTGCACGGTGACCAACTGATCTGCGAGTGTGAACTGATTACGCGCAAGCGGTTGGTGGAAGCCTTTCAGCAACGCGGCACCGATTTGGATGACATCCGGCGGACGGTGCGCTTGGGGATGGGGCCATGCCAAGGCGGCTTTTGCATTTACCGCGCCGCCGGATTACAACACGCCCACCAATTCTCTAATTCTCAAGTAACGAATGATGCTCTTCTGCATTTCTTGCAAGAAAGGTGGAAGGGCGTGCAACCGTTGCTGTGGGGTGACCAACTGCGCCAAGCGCGGCTGGATGAATGGATTTTCCAAGGCATTTTGGATGTGGAGCATTTACCCGCGAAACGTGAAGCGTAAGGCGTGATGAACGCTAACATGCCGAAGTTTCACGGTGTACGTTTTACGCTATGACTTACGATGCAATTGTAATGGGAGCCGGATATGCCGGTTTGATGGCGGCCTACAATTTGATGCGGGCTGGCCAGAAAGTTCTGCTTTTAGCCAAAGGATATGGCCGCACGCACCTTGCCACAGGCATGGTAGATGTGCTGGGTTATGCCAACGGTGAGCGCGTGGCCCAGCCGCTGGAAGCCGTTACGCAACTGGGGCAGGCCAAGCCCACACATCCGTATGCGCGCCTTGCACCAGATTCCGTGCGCTTGGGCGTGGAAGTTTTTCTCAGCGCCATGGCTGAAGCGGGCTATCCATTTGCCGGTTCACTGGAAGAAAACGCGCTTCTGCCAACCGCTGTGGGTGCGGTGCGGCCAGCGGCCTTTGTTCCGCCAACCATGCTGGCCGGTGACGTGCGCGAAAAAGCGCCCATCCTCATCGTGGGCTTCAACAACTTCAAGGATTTTTATCCCGAACTGATTGCGGCCAATCTCCAATCCTCTAATTCTCCAATTCAGGCTCGCGCTTTAACTCTCACCCTACCAACTTTAGAGAATGATGCGGACTTAGCGCCCATGATTCTGGCGCGGGCGTTTGAGCGCGCAGATTTCCGCCGTAAGCTGGCAACGCTACTCAAGCCGCAACTCAAAGCCGGAGAACGCGTGGGCTTTCCAGCCGTTTTGGGCATAGATAAAGCCTTGGAAGTGTTGAGTGATTTACAAACGCAACTCGGCGTGCGTGTGTTTGAAATTCCATCTCTGCCGCCGTCCATCCCCGGCATCCGCATTTGCCACGCGCTAGAAAAGCTTTTGCGGCAGGGTGGGGCGCGCGTGCAGATTGGGCACCCAATTGTGGAAGTGCGCGTGAGCGGCACAAAAGTAGAAGCGGTGGCCGTGAAATCCGCCGCGCGGCTGAAGTGGTACACCGCCCGCCAGTTTGTGTTGGCTACCGGCGGCATCGCCGCGCACGGCATAGAAGTTGATTCAACCGGCGCGGCGCGCGAGACGCTGTTTAATTTGCCTTTGGCCAACGTGCCCGCGCCCGGCCAGCCACGGTTCAATCCGGCGTACTTCGCGGAGCACCCGTTTAGTGAAATTGGCCTGCCCACGGATAGCGCCATGCGCCCACTGGATGCTAACGGCCAGCCCGTGCTAGAAAACTTACGCGTGTGCGGCGCACTGCTGGCCGGCGCCGAGCCGTGGAAAGAAAAAAGCGGCGAAGGCATTAGTTTGGCAAGCGCCTATCAAGTAGCGCTTTCCATCCGTAAAAAGTTAAACGTGAAGCGTAGTGCGTAATCCGTATTTCGTAACACCAACCTAAGACACGCTACGCAATACGCTACACGCAATCCAAAGCGCCATACCAATATTCCGCAAGGATAAGTCAATGATTGAAGTAGAAGACGTTCGTCTAACCCTTGACCATTGTGTGAAGTGCAACATTTGCACTACGGCCTGCCCGGTGACGGCGGTGACGCCGCTGTTCCCCGGCCCCAAATACGTTGGCCCGCAGGCTGAGCGTTTTCGTGGTGAGCTTTCTGGAGAGCAACTGCTCTCGCCCGATAAATCTGTAGATTACTGCTCCGGCTGTGGCATTTGTACGCAGGTGTGCCCGCAAGGCGTAAAGATTGCTGAGATTAACACGCAAGCCCGCGCGCAGTACATCGGCGGCAAACTGCCGCTCCGCAACCAACTGATTGCCCGGCCCGATTTGCTGGGCACGGTAGGCACGCCATTTGCGCCGCTGGCTAACTTCACTTTGAGCTTTGGCCCGGCGCGTTGGGCCATTGAACAAGTGCTGGGCATTCACCACGCCGCGCCGCTTCCGCCGTTTGCGGGGCGCACGTTCCAAAGCTGGGCCAAGCACCATCGCTCGGTTCCGCAAGCGCAAC
>JAEURM010000207.1 GCA_016789245.1 Anaerolineales bacterium | reverse complement strand
CAGCCGCCAGTCTCTCGCGCAGGCTTTTGGGGATGGTGGTGATGTTGGCCGGGGAGGGCGCTAAGCCTTGGTACGCCGCGCGCCACACCTGCTCCGCGCGGTACGCCGGTTCCCCCCAAGCTTCAAGTGTCGCGCGGAGTTCGTCAAACGTTAAATCAAAAAAAGATTTCATAGAGCCAGACCTGTCAGGTGGCGCAGGAAAAGGCTAATCTTTTCAAGTCTTGTGTGCGCCACCTGACAGGTCTTAGAGAAAATTTACGCTTCACCCAACTCACGCAAACGTTGCCCGGCCTTCTTGCGTAAATCAGAAGCCGGGCTGAGTTGCGCCACTTGCCTAAAATCTATAATGGCCTCGTGCACACGGCGCAATTCCACCAAAAGCAGGCCACGGCGGTACAGCAGGCGCACGGAGCGCGGCTCCAACTTCAGCGCATCGTTGATGTCTTTCAGCGCCTGCGCCGGGTCACCGGTGTGCATCAAAATATCCGCGCGGCGGATGCGGGCCGTCACCGCTTCCGGGTTGGCTTCTAGCACTTCCGCGTAATCCAGCAGAGCGCGGGAATATTCTTCGGCTTCTTTGTGAATATCGCCGCGCAACATCACCAAGTGAGAGTCCAGCGGCGCCAGCGCAATCGCGCGGTCTATGGCGGCCAACGCCTGCGGATATTCTTGCAGTTTGGCCAGCAGGCGGGCTTGGTACTCATAGCATTTCTCAGCCTGAGCGGGCAAGCGTTGCGCCATCATATCCAACTCATTCACCATCTGCCGTGAACGTTGCTTGTCCGCGTCGCTAAAATCGGCCAACACTTTATCTAAATCGTGGAAGAAATCATCGGAAGGTTGAATGTGCATAAACGCTGATGAGCGGGTGGGCCGGTGAGAAAGTGAGCGCCGCTCACCCGCTCACCCGCTCACTTTCTAAATGCCGCGTAATTTCTTGGATATCCTTCATCACCCACGTGGGCTTAAACTCGGAGCGTTCCACCTCCGCCAACGTGCTCACGCCGGATAAAACCAGAATGCTTTGGCAACCGGCCCGCACCGCACCCAAAATATCCGTGTCTAGCCGGTCGCCAATCGCCGCAACCTGCTCGGCGGGCAGGCCCAAGCGTTGCATGGCCATTTGGTACATGGTGGGTTCCGGCTTGCCAATGATGAGGGGCGCTTGCTCCGTACTGGCTTGCAAGGCGGCCAACACCGCGCCGTTGCCGTGCGTTAGGCCGCGTTCGGTGGGTAGGGTACGGTCTGGGTTGGTGCCCACAAATTTTGCGCCCGCACGGATGTTGAGCGTAGCCGTGGCCAGCTTATCCCATGAAAGCGCCCTATCCATGCCCACCACCACATACTCAGCGCTCACATCGTACAAATCCGTCAGCGTAAAGCCTTGCTCGGTGAGCGCTTCCCGCACGCCCGCTTCACCAATTACAAACGCCCGCGTTCCGGAACCATTGTGCTGGCGCAGGTACAGCGCGGCGGCTTGTGCGGAGGTGAGCACTTCTTCACGGCTCACCGTCACGCCAAAATTTGCTAGCTTGGTTAAATACTGTTCCGGCGTTTGGCTGGCATTATTGGTGGCCAGCACAAATCGCAAGCCGCGCTGGCGGAGCGTGGCAAAAAACTCCTGCAGGCCGGGCAGGGGGCGTTGCCCCTCCCACAGTACCCCATCCATATCAATAATTAAGGCCCGCAAATGGCTGAGCTGAGACATAGCAAGGATTATAGCGTGAGTTATTTTGGCCGATAGCGGCAAGTGAGTTAATATTGGCCTCTTATGGAGCAACACAAGGCCTTTAGGCTGGTGCTGGCCGCCACGTTTTTGGCCGCCCTTTGGCGGTGGCTGGGCCTACTTAGCTTGCCGCCCCAAGCGTGGCAAGATGAATTGTGGTTTGCCTTGCGCGCCCGTGAAATTTTGCAAACGGGCGAGTTTCCGCTGTTTTACAAAACATTTTGGGGCGGCGTCAACCCGCTAATGGTGTGGCTCACGGCTGGCGCGGAATGGCTAGGCTTTAGAAATTTACCAGTGGCCTCGCGTTGGGTTTCTACCACGTTTGGCATCCTCAGTGTGCCGCTAGCCTATGTGTGTTGGCGCGAAATTGCGCGCACAACAAAAAACTCTATGTGGCGCGGCGCACCCGTGTTGGCCGCGTTTGTGTTGGCTACGTTTTTCTTCACCGTTACCCTCAGCCGCATTGGCACTGAGCCAGCGTTGGCGTTGGCCGCCAGTTTGTTTTGTTTGTGGCAACAACGGCGGGCCACACGTCTAAACGCGCCGCTAAGTTTTGTGCTGGCCGGAGCTGGCGCGGGTTTAGCGCAGTACATCAGCCCGCACGCCCGTTTTATTCCCATAGTCATGTTGTTGTGGGGCCTGCATGATTTATGGCCATTCACCCAGTGGCGCAAATGGTTGACGAACTATTTTTTCCTGGCCTTCGCCTTCCTGCTTGCATTCGCGCCCTTACTGATTTTCTTCGTCAATGAGCCGGAATGGTTTTGGGGCCGCGCCCGCGCTGTAACCGTTGGCACGCAGGCCGGGCTCGTAACGTTTTGGCTGAGCAATTTGCAAGCAGTCTTGCTAGGTTTTGTGTGGCTGGGTGATGCGAACGCGCGCGATAATTTGGCCCTGCGTCCCTTGTTGGAGCCTCTGCAAGCACTCGGCTTGGTGATTGGCTTAGGCGCAATGCTTGTTCATCTCCGCCGCTCTGCCAGCGCCCGTTACACGCTGTTGTGGCTGGCCGTTATGCTCATCCCCACCCTCATCACAGATAATGCGCCTTCGTTTAGCCGGATGATGCTCGCCGCGCCTCCACTGGCGTGGTTAATTGTTCACGGTTGGCGCTCCATCTGGCAAAAACTAAGTGGCGCGGTAAAAGGCCAGTGGCTGAAAGCCGCCGCCGGGGTGTGGGTGTTGGCCAGCTTGTTTTGGAACGGCTTTGATTACTTCAACCGTTACGCGTCTCAGCCACAACTGCCGCAAGTGTTTACCACGCAAGCCGTGAATTTAGCCCGTGAATTAACCTCCCGCGCTACCACGGAAACAGTGTTTGTAAGCCGCACTACTGAAGCACCAGAAGAAAACTACGCCTTTGAGCTGATGCTTCCCAACGCTAACGTAAATTACTTTGATTTGCGCCAATGTTTGCCATTGGTGAATGCCAGCCCCACCCGCGCCACTTACGTTGTTCAATCTGACCGAGACGCGGTGACGGTGCCGGATTTACTGCGGCAATACCCCAATGCCACCGCCACGATTTTAGTGGGTGAGCCGGAAGCGCTTTACAAAGAGTTAACGATGGTGGAAGTGCCGCCCAATACCGCTCTGCCAAGGCCGCCCTATACTGCGCCAGTGGAATTTGCGCCGGGCTTGCGGTTAGTGGGCTATGAGCAATCTGCGCTTACGGCCAAGCCGGGCGAGAGCGTGTTTTTTACTTTTTACTGGCAGGCTACGGCGCCAATGGTGCAAAATGCTACAGCGTTTTTGCATGTTGGCGTGAAGCAGGTGCTTCAGCGTGATGGCCAGCCCTGCCAAGGTGTTTACGCCACTTCCCGTTGGCGGGTAGGGGAGGTTGTGCCAGACCGTTTTGC
>JAEURM010000206.1 GCA_016789245.1 Anaerolineales bacterium | reverse complement strand
GAACATCGCGCCCAGCCACGGCCAATTTTGGCGCGCATATTGATACGCCCCCGCCAACTGCGCGCCTTGATCTTGGTTAGACCGTTGCCAGCCGCCAAACACTGGCGCCCACGCCGCACCGCCACAGCCGCCCGCCGTAAAATCCCGCAACCAGCCAATTTCTGTAGCCCAGATTCTTTTTTGCACGCCATACTCACCATGCAAAATTTCAAAAATCTCCTCCGCGCCCCGGAAGCATGAGCGTTCCACACACTCCGCATCTTGTGGGTCATGGTCAAAATCCACACGGAAGCCATAGGGATGATGCGCCAGCACATCAAAGCACGCGCCGGCGTTGCCTTTTGTTTCAATAATGCGGTCAAGCATCCGGCGCAAGAAAGTGGTGTCTCTCATCGCCACCGTTTCATCGGGCAAGCCGCCCGTAGCCGCCAGCCCGCCGGAAACCACAATGAAGCTGGGGTCAGTGGCCTTAATCGCATCGTACGCGCCGCACAATTGGTCCGCATATTTTTCAGGGTTCACAGGGCCGCCATAAAAGCCGCTCAGGTTTGGCTCGTTGCCAATCTCAAACGCTTCCACGCATTTGTTCACGCCGGGCGCGGTTTCCATGTTGTGCGCCCACGTCCACGCGTCATCGGCCACCTGTTGCGGCGTGGCATTCGCATCCGCCTTGCGCAATTGCAAAAGCACGGCATACGGCAAACGATACGGGCCGCACAACTGCCACGGGTCTGGGTTCTCCGTTACCTTCAACCAAGTAAAAGAGGTAGTGGGATATTGCTGATTAGGTGGCCAATAATTGCGCCACTTGTAAATGCCCCAGCCGTAGCCAAAGCGAATTTGCGGCCCATCAAAGTGCATGTAATTTTGGCTGATGATGGGCAGGAAAATTTTGAACGTCAGCGCTGGCCCAGCGGCTTGCACAGGCGCAAGCGCCGTGAACCACAGTGCGGCCCCGCATAAGAGTAAGCGCAAAATTTTCATGAAGCCTTTGAAACTCTAAGGAGCGGATGGAACAGATTATATAGATGAAACGGGTTTTTCTTAATCACCCTTCCGTAAATCCGTGTACTAAAGCGTCCGCCAAATCCGCGTAAGCCTTCACTGTGCCCTGTTCCACTTGCCACACTTGCGTGGCAAAACGTTCAATGAAGTAACGGTCATGGGCAATCACCAACGCCGTGCCTTCAAACTGCGTCAGCGCCTGCTCAAACCGTTCCCGCGAGGCAATATCTAAGTGGTTGAGCGGTTCATCCAACACCAAAAAGTTACAGCCCTGCGCCACCAGTGTGGCCAGCGCCAACCGCGCACGCTCGCCGTAGCTCAGTTCACCCACGGGCGTAAACACTTCATCACCTTCAAATAAAAAGTAATGCAGAAAAGCGCGCAGTTCCGTTTCCGGTTGATTGGAGAATTTTTGAAGCGTAGTGAGGGCGTTCAGCCGCGCGTCCAGTGCAGAATGCTCTTGCGCGAAGTAGCCCACGCGCACGTTGGCCCCCAGCCGCACGCGGCCCACCAGCGGTGCAAGCTCATTGAGTATGGCGCGCACCAGCGTGGTTTTACCGGAGCCGTTCGGCCCAATCAGCGCCACACGTTCACCATGCCGCACTTGTAAATTGATATTTTCCAACAGTGGCGCACCGTAGCCCACACTCACGTTTTCCAGCAGAAGCACATCACGCCCACCAGCAGGCGCTTCGCCAAACTCTAGCTTCAGCGTCCATTGGCGTTTTGGCTTTTCGGCACGCTCATCTTGGGCCAGCCGCTCCAAACGCTTCTCCACGTTTTTAGCTTTCTTGGTCATTTGCGTGGTTTGGTCATTAAAAAAGCCTTTGGCAAATTTATCGCCGCTATCGGCTTTGCCGCCTTTACGCATTTTGGTGAGGCCGCGCAAGTGCCGCGCCGCATCGCGCAAGCGGGCCACTTCCACTTGCCAATCACTATGGGCTTGCCGTTGCTGTTCTATCTCGGCTTGCTTCTGCTCCAAATAATCCGCATAGTTGCCCGGGTAGCTTTTCACTGAGTGCGTCAGCGCATCCAGTTCAAGAATGCGGTTGACGCTGGCATCCAAAAACGCTCGGTCATGCGAGATGAGGAGCACTGCCCCGCGAAATTCGGCCAGCCAGTTTTCTAGCCACGTCAGCATATCTAAATCAAGGTGATTGGTGGGTTCATCCAGCAAGAGCAGTTGCGGCTGGCCCAGCAAAACTAAAGCCAAACTAAGCCGCGTCTTTTGCCCGCCGCTCAGCGAAGAAATGGTTTGTTTGCGCGGCACATCGCCCAAGCCCAGCCGCCGCAAAATCAACGTTACGCGCGCCGGGTCAGCATTTTCTTCATAACTTTGCAAGCGCGTAAGGGCGGCTTCATACTTTTCTTGGATGGGCGGCGCGGTGGGCGTTTGCGCTAAAGCTAAAGCGGCTTGCGCCAGTTCAGCCTCGGCTTGCTCGGCTGTGCCCAGCGCGGCTTCCAGTAAGCTGGCAACGGTGGCCTTAGGCGGCGCGTCTAAGCCCTGCGCCAAGTAGCCCACGCGTAGGCCGGGCGTTAATTGCACCGTTCCACCATCAGGCATTTCTTCACCCAAGATGAGGCGGAAGAGCGTGGTTTTGCCCACACCGTTTGGTCCCACTAAGCCCGCTCGTTCGCCCGGGCTGATGAGGAAGGATACACCGCGCAAAATCTCGCGGTCAGCATAGGATTTGGAAAGTTGGGTAACACGTAACATTTCTAAAACGGATGCAACGGAGACTCACGATGAAACGGATAATGGATTTATCCGGCTTATAGTGGCTAAGCCCGTGCAACAAAAAAAGCCGCGGCGAGGATGCGCGGCTTCTGAAAAACCAGAGGGTTAAGGGTGAAAGTAAGTAGAAGCCGTGCGCTAATCGCCAACAACGCTAAGCCATGCATGGATGGCTGAGCAACAAAAGTTGTCTGGGGATTAGTTTGTCACTTATTGGCTCCTACTGAACTGATGAGGATTTTAGCACAAGAAACCGTATGGTTGAGATTGAGCTTTAAGCTTGAAAGCAAAGTTATTTTGAACACGAATTATACAAATTTCACGAAACACACTTTCAATTCGTGAAATTCGTGTTGCCAACAACAAGCTAGTTAGAATCTATAGTGACCAAGCAGACCAAAGCGAAAAGAGACCAAACGCGATGATGATGAGGCCGGAAAGGCGATTGACCCAAACAAGGGCTTGTGGATTGAAGCGCGTGCGAAGCCAGCCCACCACGATGCTCAGGCCCAACCACCACAAGGCTGAGCCAAAAAATACGCCCACCACTAATACGCTGGCCGCGCCGTAATCGGCTTCACTGGCGAGGCCGAGGCCGGCGAAAATGGCGACGAAAGAAAGAATGGTCATCGGGTTCGTGAGGGTGAGCACAAGGGTGGAGAGATAGGCACCGGCGAGGCCATTGCGCGAGCTAGCGGCGGCTTGTTCAGCTGGCTTAGCCAGCAGAGTGCGCGCGCCCAAATACAACAGAAACAACCCGCCCAGTACGCCGAGCCAAAACTTTTGCGCCACCAACGCACCGGAAATGGCCGTGAGGCCAAAGGCGGCAATCAGCCCGTAAGCCGCATCGGCTGTGGCCGCGCCCAAGCCGGAG
>JAEURM010000205.1 GCA_016789245.1 Anaerolineales bacterium | reverse complement strand
CCCGCAATCACAAACTCGCGGATTTGGTCAAGGGTGGGTTGGGTCATGATAAAAACTCCTGTACACGGATAGCGCGGATGAGACGGATTTCACTGATCCTGTGTTATCCATCCAATCGGCCTCATCCGCGTACAGCGGTTCTGCGCTTCGTCAAAATTCTGCGCCCGGCTTCGGCTAATGCGGGCACGGCTAGTGCGCGTTCAAAATCTTCTGGGGTGGTGCGTTGGTAGTAGTAAAGTTGATTGATAAACTGAATCGTCACACCCGCCGCGTCGCGCGCCAACAATTCAACTGGGTCACCGGCCCGCACCACGCCTTCTTCTAGTACGCGCAAGTAAAAGCCACTAAAGCTGGTTTCGTGAATCTTTTCTGGCAGAACTTTCTGGCCGCGCTTGCCCGCCAACTTGCTACATGGCGCACGCGGCTGGCTCACTTGCACACGCACCTCGCCCACGCGCCACACATCCCCAAGGCACACTTCGCTTTCCACCAAGCCGCTCGTCGTCCAATTCTCGCTAAAGGCGCTGGGCGGCAGACCTTCACCCAGCCAGTTCTCCCAAAACGCATAATGCTCAAACGGATAAACACACACCGCTTTATCCGGCCCGCCGTGATTCTGCAAATCGGCTTGTCCATCACCAGCAAAACCCGTGCGGCTCAAAAACGCTTCAGCCACGGGCGTTTTATTTCCGCCCGTTTGCACCTCATGCCCAAAATAAGTTAGCGTTTGCGGCAAACCCACACTCAAGGAAACTATTTTCATCTCTGTGCTCTGTGTTCTCCGCCTTCACTTCACCGCTTCCTCAATCTTCGCCATCACTTCTGGCGTGAGTTGCGGCACCACCGCCAATGCTTTCATATTCTCCGCCACTTGGGATGCTTTGCTCGCGCCCGTAATCACTGTGCTCACGTTGGGATTCTTCAAGCACCATGCCAGCGCCATTTGCGCTAACGTACAGCCTAAATCTTTGGCAATTGGTTCTAAGCGGCGCACCTTATCCAAATGGGCCTGATTAGTTACGCGTTCCTTGATAAATTCATAGCCCTTGACGTTGGCGCGGCTATCTTCCGGAATGCCCGCGTTGTATTTGCCACTCAGTAGGCCGCTGGCTAACGGGCTAAAGGTGGTCAGGCCGAGGCCAATTTCTTTGTACAGCCGCGCGTGCTCTTTCTCCACCCGGTCACGCGCCAGCAAGTTGTAGAGCGGCTGTTCCATCTGCGGCTTGTGTAAGTGGAGGCGCTCGGCAATTTGCCACGCCTGCATAATTTGGTCGGCGCTCCACTCACTGGTGCCCCAGTACAAAGCTTTGCCCTGCGTCACCATATCGCTCATCGCGCGCACGGTTTCTTCCAGCGGCGTTTCCGGGTCTGGCCGGTGGCAGAATACTAAGTCCACGTAATCCAACTGCAAGCGTTTCAGAGAGCCCTCAATCGCCTGCATGAGATATTTGCGGTTAAGCGTGTTGCGCTCGTTCGGGCCATCGTTTAGCCCCCAATAAAACTTGGTGGAAAGCACGTAACTGGCGCGCCGCCAACCCAGCTTCTTAAGCACCGCGCCCATAATTTCTTCCGAGCCGCCGGCCGCGTAGCTTTCGGCGTTATCAAAAAAGTTCACACCGGCCTCGTACGCCGTTTGCATACACTCTAACGCAGAGTCTAATCCCAGCTGATTCTTGAAAGAAACCCACGAGCCAAAAGAAAGCTCGCTCACTTTTAGCCCAGCACTGCCCAAACGGCGGTAATTCATGTTTTGCTCCTAGAAAGGGTTGTAAGTCAAGCGTTTTGCGTTAGATGTGACCGTTGGGGTTGTCATTCTGAGCGCTAACGCTGAACCTGTAAGCTTTGCGCGGCTTATCGCGCGAAGGATCTGTTTTATTTGACCCAAGACTCTGCGTGACAAGACTCATACCAGCCAAAGGCTGACCGTCACTGGCGCAAGTAGAGTGACGTAAATGCGATTACGTCTCAATCGTATTGGCCGTTTGCCGCCGAATGACCTCGGCTTGCGCGGAACAATCTAAATCACCCAAGCCTTGCGCCACGCCTTCCCCAAACACCTCTCGTGCGGTGGTGATAGTAGGTAAGTGTACGCCCAATTGTTCACCCAACTGCACAGCGTAATTTAAATCTTTGTGCATCCAGCGCAGGGCAAAATGCACGTCATCATATTCGCGCTTCACCACGTTGCCCACTTTGCCGCGCACCATGGGGCTACTGGCCGCGCCGCCACTAATGGCCAGCGCCACCGCTTCCATGTTCAAGCCGGCTTTTTCTGCCAAAGTTACGGCTTCGCCCAGCGCGGCCAGTTGCGTGGCGCCCATCATGTTGTTGATGAGTTTGTAAATGGAGCCGGAGGTGGGCGGGCCAAGCCGCACAATATTTTGGCTAAAGGATTGCAAAACGGGCCGCGCGGCTTCTAGCGTGGCTTCTTCCGCGCCCACGTACAAATTCAGTGTGCCGGCGGCCGCCACTGCTTTACTGCCAAATAGCGGTGCATCAATCCCGCGCAAGCCGCGCATTTCGGCTTCGGTGTGCCATTCTTTTATCCATTCCAGTGAGAGCGTGGCGCATTCAATGGCAATGGTGCCGGGCTTCATGGCGGCGAACGCGCCGTTTTCATCCAGCCACACGGCGCGTGAGGCGGCATCATCCGCTACTACGCTAATCACCACATCCGCGCCTTCGGCGGCCTCGCGTGGCGTATCCGCCCACTGCGCGCCCATTTCCAACAGTTCTTTGGCTTTGGCCCGGGTGCGGTTGTACACCGTTACCGGAAAGCGCGCTTTGAATGCATTCAGCGCCATCCCGGCCCCCATAATCCCTAAACCCAGAAACGCAACTCTCGGCATAGCAAGCCTTCCACAGGATAAATTTGGCTAGATTATAAGGCAAATAATGGTGCGTGCGTGGTAGAAGCGAAACACGCACGAATGCGGAACGCGTGGATTAACACGGAGCCATCAAGAAGCGCTTCCGTGTTTCCGGCTTCATCCGCGCGCGAAGCGGCTGTGTTGTAGTGAATTGCCATCCATTTGGTGAGCGTACAAAAACCGCAAATTAGCGTAGAATTTCTACATGCCTATTACTGAACCTACCCGTGACCGGATTATCCGGCCTGATGAAATTGTTGAGCAACCGCGCCCACAACGCCGCCCAGAATGGATCCGCGTGCGAGCGCCCTCCGGCGAGACGTATGACCGGCTGAAAGAATTGATGCGAGCCAAAACGCTCCACACGGTGTGTGAGGAAGCCATGTGCCCCAACATTGGCGAGTGCTGGGGCAAAGGCACGGCCACGTTTTTGATGATGGGTGATGTGTGCACCCGCACCTGCGGCTTCTGCGATATTAAACATGGGCGGCCCGGCTTACTAGATTTTGGCGAGCCGGAACGTGTGGCCCAAGCCATTAAAGCCATGAACCTGCGGCATGCTGTGATTACGAGCGTGAACCGCGATGAGCGCAAGGATGGCGGCGCGCCAATTTTCGCCATGGTCATCCGCCGCACGCGCGAAATTCACCCCGGCTGTTCTATTGAAGTGCTGATTCCAGATTTCAAAGGCAATAGTGACGCGCTAAAGATTGTGATGGACGCGCGGCCAGAAATTCTCAACCACAACGTGGAAACAGTGCCGCGCCTGTTTAAGAAAGTTCAGCCG
>JAEURM010000204.1 GCA_016789245.1 Anaerolineales bacterium | reverse complement strand
TTGAGATTGTTTTCCTGTGCGCCGCGCACGGTGATGAACTGGCCGTTGCCCGGGCGCCGCACCGCTGGCATTTCTATTTTCTTGCGGCCCGATAGATACGCGCCGGTGATGGATTTTTTGTCTTTCAGCAACTGCGGTACGGTGCCTTCAAAAATCAACTCGCCGCCGTGCTCACCCGCGCCCGGCCCCAAGTCCACCACCCAGTCTGCGCTCAAGATAGTGTCATCATCATGCTCCACCACCAACAGTGTGTTGCCCAAATCGCGCATGTTCTGCAACGTGCGGATGAGCCGGGCGTTATCGCGCTGGTGCAGGCCGATGCTCGGCTCATCTAAAACATACAGCACCCCCATCAGCTGTGAGCCGATTTGCGTGGCGAGGCGGATGCGTTGCGCCTCACCGCCGGAGAGCGTGGCCGCCGTGCGGCCCAGCGTTAGATAATCCAAGCCCACAACCACCAAAAACTGCACGCGGGCCGTAATCTCTTTGAGAATTTGCGCCGCAATTTTTTGCTCACGCGCGCTCAGCTTGTTCTTCAGCGCCTTCACCCAATCGGCCGTTTTCATTACCGGCCAGTTGGTAATATCCACAATGTTGTGCGCGTCCACCGTCACCGCCAACGCTTCTTTGCGCAAACGGCGTCCGCCACATTCCTCACACGGCCTATCAGACATGAAGCCCTGAATTTTTTCGCGGATGTACTCCGAGGTGGTTTCTTCGTAACGCCGCTTCAAATTCGGCAGAATGCCCTCGTACGCCGTTTCCCACGTGGCCGAGCCGCCATCGCGCCGTGAGTATTTAATCGGAATCTTCTCGCCGTTGGAGCCGTACAGCAAAACTTCCAACTGCTTGGGCGTCAGTTGCTTCACTGGCACATCCAGCGGAATTTTGTAATGCTTGGCGGCGGCCTCTAGCGTTTGAAAGTAATAGTTGGAAGCGCCCTCATCATCCTTGCGCCACTCCATCACCGTGATGGCCCCTTCCAGCACTGAAAGCTCACGGTTGGGGATGACGAGCGTGGGGTCAATCTCCAACTTCACGCCAATACCTTGGCAGTTGGTGCAAGCGCCATGCGGCGTATTGAAGGAAAACGTACGCGGCTCAATTTCGGTGATGCCAATGGGGCCGTGCACCGGGCAAGCGAAATTTTCAGAATACGGCTGATCAGCGTTAGTAGAAACGTTGTTGATGATGACGGTGCCACCGCCCAGCTTGAGGGCGGTTTCTACGGAATCCGTCAGCCGCGAACGGAACTCAGCGGCGTCATCTTTGCTGGTGCTCTCTTTGTTTGGCACCACCAGCCGGTCAACCACCGCTTCAATGGTGTGTTGCTTGTAACGTTCTAGCTCAATCTCTTCGCTCAAATCGCGCACGTCACCATTCACACGCGCGCGGGTGAAGCCGCTCTTGCGCAAATCTTCAAATACCGGCTGGTGGTGGCCTTTACGTTCTTTGATGACGGGACCCAGCACTTGTAATTTCGTGCCGCCCGGCAGAGCTAACACCGCGTCCACAATTTCTTCGGCGGATTGCGGCTTCACATCGCGGCCACAGATGGGGCAGTGCGGCGTGCCCACGCGGGCAAACAGTAGCCGTAAGTAATCGTAAATCTCCGTCACCGTGCCCACCGTGGAGCGCGGGTTGCGGCTCACCCCTTTTTGGTCAATGCTCACCGCCGGGCTGAGGCCGTCAATTCGGTCTACATCCGGCTTTTCCATTTGGCCCAAAAACTGCCGCGCATAAGCGGAGAGTGATTCCACGTAGCGCCGTTGGCCTTCGGCAAAGATGGTCTCAAACGCCAGTGAAGATTTGCCGGAGCCGGAGAGGCCCGTAATCACCACCAATTGGTCACGCGGACTTTCTACCGTGATGTTTTTAAGATTGTGTTCACGCGCGCCCACAACCAGAATGTTATCTCTTGCCATAGAAAGCCTTTATCTCACCCAGCGCCCTTGGGCGGAGGGTTTCAACTATCGAACGAATGAACTAACGGGGACGGACAAACCGAAATTATAGCAAGAGTGTTCGATTTTCGTGGAATCTTTAAAACACGGATGACACGGAGTTAGACGGATGAACACGGAATTAAATCAACAAGCACCCCTTGGTCAAAAAAAGCGGCCTCCACCGACCCGCTTCCTTCGACTGCGCGGCGAAAAGCTCGCCACTCCGCTCAAGATGCTACATTTTGAGACCACTGAGTCTCCTAAAGTCAAAAGCTTTTTTTAGGGACGCTGATACTAAAGATAATCTGCGTCTCTCTGCGTTTATCTGCGTCCCACGTTAGGAGCGCGAGGCCATCCACTCCCACCTCTGCTAAACTCCAGCCTATGCTCACGCGCCGCACGCCGCTGGCCCTCATCTTTTTCACCGTATTTGTGGATTTGCTAGGCTACGGCATGATTGCGCCGCTTCTGCCGTTTTACGCGCGAGCCTACTCTGGCGGCGCGGCGCTGGCCGGCGGCCTACGCTCTCTGTACGCTGGTTTGCAACTGCTAGCCGGCCCCATCCTCGGCGCCCTTTCAGATAAGTATGGCCGCCGCCCAGTGATTTTGCTCTGCATGTTGGGCACGGCAGTGGCGTATTTGCTATTTGGCCTCGCCACTTCTTGGGAATGGCTAGTGCTGGCCGTTACGCTGGATGGCCTCACCGGGGCCAATCTCACCACGGCGCAAGCGTACTTGGCGGATAGCACCTCAGAAGATGAGCGGGCGCGCGGCTTTGGCTTAATTGGCGCGGCCATTGGTTTAGGAATGATGGCCGGCCCGGCGCTGGGCGGCGTGTTGAGCGTGTATGGCCTGAGCGTTCCGGCGTATGTGGCGGCGGCGCTGGCGTTTAGCAACGTGCTCTTCGGCTTTTTCGCTTTACCAGAATCTTTGCCCGCCGAACGCCGCGCGGCTTCCGTGAATCTGGCGCTCAACCCGTTTACGCCGCTGATGGGTTTGTGGAAACTTATCCCCGCGCGCGCCGCACTCTTGGCAGTGTTTCTACTCAACTTAGTATTCAACGGCTTGCAAACTAGTTTTCCGCTATACAGCCAATTCCGCTTTGGCTGGGATGCTTACTTGAATGGTTGGCTGTTTGCGTTTGTGGGCGTGTGCGCGGTGATTACGCAGGGCGTGCTGGTGGCGCGCTGGGAGCCAAAAGTGGGCGCGGCGCGGCTGGCGCTAATTGGCTTGGTTGTGATGACGGTGAGCGTGGCCGCCATTCCGCTGATTGGCGCGGCGGGCTGGTTGTATCCGTTGGTGAGCGGCGCGGCGCTGGGCAGTGGCTTGGCTATTCCCACGCTCTCTGGCCTTATCTCCCGCGCTGTGCCCGCGCAAGAGCAGGGGCGTTTGCTGGGCGGCCTGCACGTGCTGTTGGGCCTAGCCATGATTGTTGGCCCGGCGCTCTCTGGCGTGGCGTATGAGGCGCTGGGGCCAGAGCTTTTGCCGTGGCTAGGTGCGGCGCTGTGCGGCGTGGCGGCGGGGGTGTTTTTTGGACGCGGAAGAACGCGGAGTGACACGGATGCGTAACCGTGTGTGCGTGGAGCGAGGCGGAATTACTACGAAGGAGCGAAGGGTACTAAGGTTTTCTTTATCCCCAAGCTAATATCACATCTTGCCATTCAGGTTTTGGCGTTATCGAGCCGTCAGGATTGATCAAATAGATATCTACAATTTCATAAGGTTGAG
>JAEURM010000203.1 GCA_016789245.1 Anaerolineales bacterium | reverse complement strand
ACGCAAGCTTCGTGGGTTGCGTATGAGTTCCAGACCATGCTCACTCTGCATCAGGCGGGCGCGGATGTGCCCGTGCCAGTGCGCAACAGTGAGCACGCTATTCTGATGGAGTACTTTGGCGAAGTGAGCCGCGCCGCGCCCACCTTGCACTTGGTGGCGCTTTCCGCCGCCGAAGCCCGCCCGTTGTTTGAACGGCTCATCCACAATGTGGAGCTGATGCTGGCGCACCACGTTATCCACGGTGACCTTTCGGCGTACAACGTGCTGTACTGGGAAGGCCAAATCAAAATCATAGATTTTCCGCAAATCGTGGATCCGCGCAGTAACCCTTACGCGCGGCAGATTTTTTACCGTGACGTGGAGCGCGTGTGTGATTACTTTGCGCGGTATGGCATTCGCAGTCACCCACGTGGCTTAGCGCGTGAGTTGTGGGAAGGCTATCAGCAGAAGAATCAACCAGAGCGGCTGATGGCTGATGCGCTTGATTTGGGAATTAATGAAAAATAAGCCTCATCACTGCGAGCAAGCGAATCAGTCTCAGTCGATTCAAAATATAGCATCCTGAGCGGAGCGGCGAGCTTTTCGCCGCGCAGTCGAAGGAGGCGGGTCAGGCGGAGGCCGCTTTTCTTGACGACAACACGCCCTTCGACTGCGGCGCACATAAAACGTGCGCCTCCGCTCAGGGTGCTTACTCGAATTTTGATCTACTGAGTCTCCTAAAGTTTGGAGATAGCTTCGCCGCTTTGGCGGCTCGCTATGACATTCAATGAACCAACCATGAAATTTTCACTCTCCGCCGAGCGCATTTACTACGTTCTCGGCGCTACCCAATCTTTGGCTTTTGCCATCATGTTCACCACGTACACCGTGTACTACGTGCAAGCGGCCGGGCTAGACCCACTGCAATTGGTGCTAGTGGGAACTGTGCTAGAAGCCACTTACTTTCTGTTTGAAATCCCCACTGGCGTGGTGGCTGATGTGTATAGCCGGCGGCTGTCCGTCATCCTCGGCGTGTTCTTTTTAGGGGTAGGGTTTTTAATAGTAGGCTTGTGGCCGGTGTTCTGGATGATTTTGCTCGGGCAAGTCATCTCAGCCATTGGCTACACGTTTCTCAGCGGTGCCACTACGGCGTGGCTGGCAGATGAAGTGGGCGAGGCCAACGTTGGCCCCATTCTGCTCCGCGCCAGCCAGATAGATAGAGTGGCGGGCCTGATTGGCATAGCGTTGAGCGCGGCGCTAGCCAGCATCGCCCTCAGCTGGCCCTTTATCAGCGGCGCTCTGTTGTTGCTGGCACTGGGCTTCTTCCTCCTCCACTTCATGCCGGAGCATGGCTTCAAGCCCAAGCCTACGGCAGAGCGCAACACCTTTCAGCAAATGTGGCATGGCTTTACGGCTGGCGTGCGCATTATGCAGGCCACGCCTATTTTGCTGATGTTGCTGGGCGTGGAATTTTTCATGGGGGCCTCCAGCGAAGGTTTTGACCGGCTGGGCGACGCGCACTTGCTGGCTAATTTCACTTTCCCAAGTTTGGGCAACTGGCAACCAGTGGTGTGGTTTAGCCTCATTGGCATTGCTGGCAGTGTGTTGGGCTTTTTAGTGATTGAGCCGTTGCGCAAACGTTTGGAAGCGCTCAGCCGTAACCCGGCACAAGTGGCGTGGGGCCTATTGGCGTTTGATTTCCTCGCGGCGGCTTGTGGGCTGATGTTTGCCCTCAGCGGCCAGTTTGCGTTAGCGGTGGCCGCTCTGCTTGTGCGCGGCTTGGGCTTCGCGCTGGGTGAGCCGCTCTTTCAGGCGTGGCTGGTGCAAAACACTAAGCCGGAGGTGCGGGCCACCTTGCTTTCCATGGTGGGGCAATCCAACGCGCTAGGGCAAATGTTGGGTGGGCCAGGCTTGGGCTGGTTGGGGCAGGCCTTTGGTTTACGGCTAGCGCTTACCGTAGCCGCACTGATTCTTTTGCCCGCGCTTCCGTTTTACGCCCGCGCGGCTAATCTTTCGCAAACCCAATCCAAAGAAGTGGAGCAACCAGCATGAAAATGCCAGTTTTAGAAACCGAGCGCCTGCGCATCCGCCCGTTTGTGGAAACTGATTACGCGGCGGTGCTCACCACTTTTGAAGTGACGCGAAATGCCGCAACGCAACAGGCTTGGTTGCGCCAATGGTTGCATTGGAATTCCATCAACCCTGAAGTTTTAGCGAAGCTGTATCAGCCGCCGTACGGTGACCGTGCCGTAGAACTGAAAGCGGCTGGCACAGTCGTTGGCGCGTGTGGTTTAGTGCCTTCCTTTGGCCCATTTGAGCAATTGGAAGGCGGCGGCCCAGCCTTGAACTCACCAGAAATCGGCCTGTTCTACTGGTTTGCGCCAGAAGCGTGTGGGCAAGGCTATGCCACCGAAGCCGCTCATGCGCTGGTGCGCTTTGCCTTTGAAACATTGCGTGTAAAAAGAATTGTGGCCACTACCGAGTTTGATAATGCCGCCTCACAAGCCGTGATGCGTAAATTGGGCATGCGGCTCACGCGCAATCCACTGCCTCAACCGGAGTGGTTTCAAGTGGTGGGCATTCTGGATAATCAGTAGTTTTGCATCGAATTTCGTGCAATTCAATGCAAGACTCAGCCTGCATTTAGACATCTCATGTAAAATTATCTTTCAGCAAAAGCGAGTGCAATATGACCAAACATTTTCCTTTCATTCTCTCCGGCTTGGCGGCCGGCTTAATAACTACTCTAATTGTAGGCTTTGGCTGGCCGGCCATTTTTCCCGGCATCATCCGCAACCAGCATTACTACGGTGATGGCCCCAGCTTGGCGTTTTTAGTGGCCCTGGTGGCGGTGGTGGTAACGCCGTTTTCGGTGGTGGGCGGTTTGGTGGGGAGCCGCATTGCTATGGAAGGCGGCGAAGGTGAGCAAAAAATTATGGCCGCCATTGGTGGCATTGTGGCCGCCGTGCCGCTCACGTGTTTTGGCCTGTGGCAATTCAGTGGGTGGTGAACCATGTGCCGCAGTATCAAAACCCTCCGCAAGTTAGATCATCCCGTCACGCCGGAAGAAATTCACGCCGCCGCGCTTCAGTACGTGCGCAAAATCAGCGGCTACCGCGCGCCCTCCCGCGCTAACCAAGCCGCGTTTGAAAAAGCCGTAGCGCAAGTGGCCGAGGCCACGCAAACGTTGTTGGCGGAATTGGCGGCAAAGTAGGGGCGAAGCATTGCTTCGCCCCTACGCTCATCACATTCCCAACATTCCATCAGTTACAATCCTCCCCATGGAAACTGCCACAACTGAAAACCCGCCGGCCGGGGCGAGGGGGCTGGCGCGTGATGCCTCCATTATTGCGTTAGGCAACGCCGCCAGCCGTGTGTTGGGCTTCTTCCGGGAGCAAGTAAAGGCCAACCTGTTTGGCACCGGCCCACAAGTGGATGCGCTGAATTTGGCGCTGGCCATCCCCATTCAAGTTTATGATTTAGTGACGGGCGGCATGGTGAACTCCGCCCTCGTACCCGCTTTTAGCGAGTACACGCCCGAAGAACGCCGCGCCGAACTGTGGCGTTTGGCCAGTTTAGTTCTCACCCTTACCGTCGTCATCGTTTCCTTTGTTATCCTCATCCTCTTTGGCTTTGCGCCGCAGGTGGTGGCCGCCTTTGCGTGGATTAGTGCCCTGAATGGCCGCGCCGTGCCCGCGCCCACGCT
>JAEURM010000202.1 GCA_016789245.1 Anaerolineales bacterium | reverse complement strand
AGGCCTTCACGGACTTGCGGGTGGCCAACAAGACACTCTACATTCATGGCCCGCAAGCGCTGACGATGCGCGAGGCGCTGGAGACTTATTGCCGTATTGCTCACCCGACGCTCAAAGTGAGTAGCCTACCAGTGTGGCTGGCAACGGCCATGGCCACCCTCTTCCAAGTGAAAGATTTAGCCGATGCCCTGCCATTCATCCGCTACACCGAAAAGGTGAGCGAAAGCGGCGACCCGACGGAAGCAAATGCATTATTGGGCGCGCCCACCACTTCGTTGGAGCAGTGGAGCCGCAATCGGCACATGCCAGCAATATGACCTCTGGCACTAGGGGATGTGACCCGCGCCGCCGTATCCTGCTCTCAGCTACGGAGAACCCTTATGCCTGCCATTTTAGAAGCCCAACAACTCGTCAAAAACTACGGCGAAACTGCCGCCGTCAAAGGCATCAGCTTTCATGTGGATGAAGGCGAGATTTTTAGCCTGCTGGGGCCAAACGGCGCTGGCAAAAGCACCACCATCGCCATGCTCTCCACGCTGTACGCGCCCACCAGCGGCGAGGCGGCCATTGGCGGGCATTCCGTTACCCGCCACCCTATGGCCGTGCGCCAACTGATTGGCGTAGTGCCGCAAGATTTGGCGCTGTATGAAGACTTAACCGCACAGGAAAACCTAAACTTTTGGGGCCAAATGTACGGCATGGGCGGTGGCGCACTCAAAAGCCGCGTGACCGAAGTGCTGGAGCAAATTGGCCTAACGGATAAAGCCAACAAGCCGGTGAAAACTTTCAGTGGCGGCATGAAGCGGCGCGTGAATATTGGCGTGGGTTTATTGCACAAGCCGCGTTTGCTGTTTATGGATGAACCTACGGTGGGCATTGACCCACAAAGCCGCCGCGCGATTTTGGAGATGGTGAAAGACCTAAACCGGCAAGGCATGAGCGTGCTGTACACCACACACTACATGGAAGAAGCACAAGAACTTTCGGACCGAGTGGGGATTATTGACCACGGCCAGATGATTGCGCTGGGCACGCAGAAAGAGCTGACGCAGAAAGTAGGCCAAACCGATACTTTGCGCCTGCACCTGCCGGAAGACGCCGATGGTGAAGCATTGGCCGGAGCGTTGCGTGGCCTACCGGGCGTGCAATCAGCCAGCGCGGCTGACCACGCCGTGACGCTCATTACACCCTCCGCCGCCGATGTGTTAGCCGGCGTGGTTACCAAAGCCACCGAGCACGGCGTGAAAATCCGCTCCGTGGATATTGAAGAACCGAACTTAGAAGCCGTGTTCTTGCACCTCACCGGGCGCGCACTGCGAGATTAATTTCTGCTCCCGCCAAGAACGCTAAGACCGCAAAGAAACTTGGCGGGCTTTGCGTGCTTTGCGAGAGATAAATTCCATGTTGAAAATCCTCTTCATCGCCTTCAAAGACCTCACCCTTGCCTTCCGTGACCGCGCGGCATTGATTTTGATGCTGGCCGCGCCATTTGCATTAACGCTGGGCTTGGGCTTGGTGACGGGGCGTTTATCGGGCAACAACTCATCTGGCCTCAGCCAAATTCCGGTGGTGATTGTGAACGCCGATGCCGCGCAATTAGGCAATACGCTGGTAGAAGTGTTTCAATCAGCCGATTTGGCCGAGCTAATTGCACCGACGGTGCTGACAGATGAAGCCGCCGCGCGCCAACAAGTGCTAGAAGATGAAGCCGCCGCCGCCATTATTGTGCCAGAAGGCTTCACGGAAAGTTTGTTCAACGCCAGCGGCGAAGCAGTGAAGATTGAAGTGCATGCCAATCCAGCCCGCCCCCTCAGCGCGGGCGTGGTGCAAAGCATTGTGGCGGAATTCATCAGCCAAGTGCAAGCTGGCGCCGTTACCGGGCAAGTGGCGGTGAAGCAATTGCTGAGCACGGGCCGCCTTGCGCCGGAACTCGCGGCGGCCAAAGCGGAAGAATTGGCGCACGCCACGGCGGATGGTTCTAACACCAACGGCGGCCTGCAACTCAAACGCTCACTCACCGCGGCCTCACCGCAAGAATTTGATGTGCTGGCGTTTTTGGCCCCCGGCATGGCGCTGATGTTTTTGATGTACACCGTGAGCAACGGCGCACGCAGTATTTTGGCCGAGCGCGCAGGTGGCACACTGCCGCGTTTGCTCATTAGCCCTACTTCCACTGCGCAGGTGTTGGGTGGCAAAGTGTTTGGCATCTTCCTCACCGGTGCGGCGCAAGTGGGTATTTTGATTGTGGCCAGCGCCGTGCTGTTTGGGGTGCGGTGGGGCGATTGGGTAGGCGTGGTGGCACTGGTGGCGGCCTGCGCGTTAGGGGCCACCGGCTGGGGTTTGCTCTTAGCCGCTTTAGCCAAGAACCCGGCGCAAGTGGCCAGCGTGGGTAGTGCCGTAATGTTGCTGTTTGCCATTTTGGGTGGCAGTTTTGGCAACGTTGTAGCCTTGCCCAATTGGCTCACGCCCATTGCGCAACTCACGCCCAATTACTGGGGCATTCAAGGTTTTGGGCGTTTGGGTAACGGCGGCGTGCTGGCGGATGTGTGGCTGAATGTGGGCGCGCTGTTGGTGATGGGCGCGGTGTTATTTTTGCTCGCTAGCCTGCTCTTCCGCCGCCAAAATGTTTTGCAACGTTAGCTCTTAACCCTCAAGGCGCAAAGAAATTATGAACAAGATTTTTGCCATCGCTTTCAAAGATGCACTCGTGCGCTTCTCCAGCCGCGCGGAATGGCTGTTCTTTCTGATTTTGCCCGTGCTGTTCACCTTCTTCGTTGGCGGTGGGCTGAGCGGCGGGCAAGATATTGACCGGCGCTTGCGGCTGGTGGTGGTGAACGAAGCCCAGACCGAGTTAGCCGCGCAGTTACTCACGGCGTTAGAAGCCTCCACTACCGTACGGCCAGAAGTTCTGCCGTTAGCCGAAGCGGAAAAAATCTTCACCGATGGTGATGCGCCCGCGCTTCTGCATATTCCGGCCAAGGCCACTGAACTTGAGTTCCGCGCCCAAGCCAATGATTTGAACGCGCAGGCCGTAGAGCGCACCGTGCGAGCCGTGGTGCGGGAATTGAGCTTAGCCGCCGCCACCGCACAAACCACCACGGAGGAAGCGGAGCAATTGCGGCCCTTTGCCGATGAGGCCGAGCGGCAAACATTGTATTCCGCCGCCTTCACAGAGGCCCAAACGCTTTTAGCCGATGCCCCGGAACGCTTAGAAATCACCGTCGCCGCCACGCCGGATTCAGTCACGTATGAACCGAGTGCCAATGGTTCAGCCGGGCAACTTATCACGTGGGTGTTTATTCCACTCATTGGCATCTCCGGCTTGTTTGCGTATGAGCGCCAGCAAGGCACACTGCGGCGCTTGCTCGTCTCGCCCACTTCCAAAGCCGTAGCCTTGCTCGGCACCATCAGCGGCCAAGTGCTTACGGCGTTGGTGCAAATGCTGATTTTGGTTTTGTTTGGCATTTTTGTGCTGAACTTGCAGTGGGGGCGTGAGCCGCTAGCGTTGGCAGTGCTTCTGCTAGCAAGCGCGTTAGCCGCAGGCGCACTCGGAACTATGTTGGGCACGTTTGTAAAAACCGAAGGGCAAGCCAGCGGCCTCAGCATCATGCTGGGCATGGTGATGGCTCTACTCGGCGGCTGTTGGTACCCGATTGAGCTTTTCCCAGAAATGGTGCGCACGGCGGTGCAAGTTCTGCCCACCACTTGGGCCATGCAAGGCATGTTAGATTTGCTATT